>JAFUUR010000059.1 GCA_017477695.1 Oscillospiraceae bacterium
CTGCCGGGGCCCCCGCCCGCGCTTATGGGATGGGGATAGTCTCGCCGCAGACCGTGACGGAGACGACGGCGTTCAGGTCGAGCGTGCGCTCGCCCAGGCCGCCGATCAGCTTCTCTTCGCCGTCGGCATAGCTGCTGCCCAGGAGGCCGGGCGCGTTCATGCTGCTGCCGTCGGCGAAGTTGAGCTTCGCGTTCTGGACCAGCGTGTCCTGCGCCTGCAGCCAGGACTGTACCAGCCGCGCGTGCGCCTGCTTCTCCTCCTCAGTCGCGTCGTCCGCGGGCCGGGTGCAGAGCTCCATCATGCTGTCATACCGCACCAGCCAGCTTACGCTCTCGTAGCTCAGCTCCACGCCCAGAACCTCTCCAGTCTCGCCGGTCTCCTCGTTGCGGAAGAGCAGCGGCGTGTCGAAACGGACGGTCTTGACCGTCTGCTGTGTGGACGTAAGCTCCACCGTGCCGAAGTCCCGGATCAGCCGCCTGTCGTCGTCGGGCCCGTTGCCCATCTCCATCAGCACCACGTGCAGCCGCACCGCTTCGCCCTGCGTGAGCCGGTCGGCAGGCACGTAGCCCTTGAGGGTCAGGGTCTTGCTCTGCTCGTCGTAGCAGGACGCCATCAGCTTGCGGTGCATGGCCTCCGGCGTGGGCTGCTCCAGGACGTACCCGCTCTCCAGGGTCACGGTCTCCATCTCTTCCGGGGGGAAGTCCCAGTCTGTCGGCGTGTACTCCAGCATGCCGTAGCCCTCCGTGCCCTCGACCTCCAGCAGATAATAGCGCCTGGCTTCCTGCGGATCCAGCATCCGCAGCATGCCGGGATCGTAGACCTCGTCCGCCTCCACCGGGCTCAGGTTCAAATAGACCACCTGTTCGGCGCCGTCGTTGATGGTGGACAGCAGCGTGACGCCCGCGGCGTCTTCCGCGGCGTCGAACTCCACGTAGTCCGTCACCTGATGGGCGTCGATCTGCTTGCGCTCGCGCAGCTCCGCCTGCCGCCTCTGGTGGATGCTGAGCCCCGCGGCCAGCGCCGTGACGGAGAACAGGCTCGCCAGGATCGCCGCGATCAGCAGGGTGCGGGAGGCGCAGCGGACCGCCCGGACCCGTTTGGGAGCCGCATGCTCCCCGTGGATCATTTGCATCGTCAACTCCTTGATCTCTCCCGGGTCGAAGGCGGGCGCCTGCCCGGGTACGGCTATTCCATCGCCGTAATCAAAGAGCTGAGAGATCTTCTCCTTCAATGAAATAGCCTCCTTCCGTCAGCTCCCGCTTCAGCCGCTGGCGGCCTCGCCGGAGCTTCGTGCTTACGGTGTTGACATTCATGCCCAGCTCCGCGCCGATCTCTCCGGCGCTCCGGTAATAGTAATAATGGCGGATAAAGATCGTCCTGTCCGGCTCGGGCATGGCGTCCAGGCTGCGCCGCAGGGCCTCGTAGCCCGTCTGCCGCAGGGCCTCGTCCTCAGGCCCGGGGCTCACGAGCAGCAGCCCGTCCTCCTCGAGCGAGACCTCCCGGCCCGCCCGGCGCAGGGCGTTGAGCGCACGGCTGCGGGCGATGCTGCCCAGATAGGCGCGCAGCTTCTCCGGCCGCGCCTTGTCGGCGTTGCACCAGAGGACGTAAAAGCTCTCGGAGACGATCGCCTTCGCGTCGCTCATGTCCAGCTTTCCTTTGACGATGTTCCACACGATGGCTCCCACGTAGGCGGTATAGTCTTCGATCAGGCGGCACAGGGCGTCCTCGTCGCCCTGCCGCATGGCTTCTATGAGCCGCGCTTCCCGGGACATGCGTCATCACCTTCCTTCTTTCTCTTGAAAGCCGCTTTCACCTATCATAACACCGCCGACGCGCCTTTTCGTTCACCCGGCGTAAGCTTTTTTTCGGGAGCGAAAAACAAAAAGCCGGGCCGTGAAGGTCTCCCTCCACGGCCCGGTCCGTTTTTCTTACCGCACCCGCTGCAGGCAGCGCATGGCGTTGAGCACCGCGAGGATCAGGACCCCCACGTCGCCGAACACGGCGAACCACATGTTGGCGATCCCCAGCGCGCCGAGCAGCAGGATCACCGCCTTGACCGCCAGCGCGAAGGCGATGTTCTCCCGCACGATGCGCATGGTCCTGCGGGCGATCTTCACCGCGAGCGGCAGACGGGAGGGCTTGTCGTCCATCAGCACCACGTCCGCCGACTCGATGGCCGCGTCGCTGCCCATGGCGCCCATGGCGATGCCCACGTCCGCGCGCGTCAGCACGGGGGCGTCGTTGATGCCGTCGCCGACGAAGGCGAGCTTCGCGCCGCCTGCGAGCAGCTCCTCCACCCGCTCCACCTTCTGGGCGGGCAGCAGGCCCGCGTGCACCTCGTCCACGCCGAGCTTCCCTGCCACGTCCTTCGCCACGCTCTCGACGTCTCCGGTGAGCATGACGGTGCGCCGGACGCCCAGCGCCTTCAGCTGCGCGATCGCCGCGGCGGCGTCAGGCTTGAGCTGATCGCTGATGACGATATGTCCCAGATACTCCGCCTCGCGCGCGACGTGGATCACGGTGCCGGGCAGATGGCAGTCGTGAAA
>JAFUUR010000060.1 GCA_017477695.1 Oscillospiraceae bacterium
AACGACATCCGCGATCTCTTCGCCTCCACCCAGGACGCGAAGCTTCGCGGCTACGGGCAGGGGCGCTTCTCCTTCAACGTCAAGGGCGGGCGCTGCGAGGCCTGCTCCGGCGACGGCCTGCTGAAGATCGAGATGCATTTCCTGCCAGACGTGTACGTGCCGTGTGACGTCTGCGGCGGCAAACGCTATAACCGTGAGACGCTCGAGGTGCGCTATAAGGGCAAGAACATCGCGGAAGTGCTCGATATGACGGTGGAGGAAGCCTGTTCCTTCTTTGCCAATCAGCATAAGATCCTCAACAAGATACAGACGCTGTACGACGTCGGCCGCGGCTACGTAAAGCTCGGTCAATCCAGCACAACGCTCTCCGGCGGCGAGGCACAGCGCGTCAAGCTCGCGACGGAGCTTTCCAAGCGCAGCACGGGGAACACGGTGTACGTCCTGGACGAGCCGACCACCGGCCTGCACATCGCGGACGTCCACAAGCTGATCAATATCCTCGACCGTTTTGTCGAAGCCGGGAACACCGTCGTCGTGATCGAGCACAATCTGGACGTGATCAAGATCGCCGATCATATCATCGACCTCGGCCCGGAGGGCGGCGACGAGGGCGGCCACCTGGTGTTTGCAGGCACTCCGGAGGCGTGCGCCGCCTGTGAGGAGAGCTTTACCGGTCAGTTTTTGAAGCCGCTTCTGGCGGCCGTGAACTAATGGGGAAGACGCCTATGGATCAGGAAAACGAATATCTGGAGCTGTCCGGTACGGTCGACTCGGTCATCTTCAAAAACGAGGAGAACGGCTATACCGTGCTCCGGCTCAATGATGAAAACGGCGAACGGGTCACAGTCGTCGGCACGTTTCCATACGCGGCTCCCGGAGAGACCATGATCATCAGCGGCTCGTGGATGAATCACAGCGTCCACGGGAAGCAGTTCAAGGCCGAGTTCGCCCAGCGGCTGCTGCCGCACAGCGCACAGGCCATCTATGAATACCTCGCCAGCGGCTCCGTGCGCGGCATTGGTCCTGCGACCGCCTCTCTGATCGTAGACCGCTTCGGCGAAAAAACGCTGGACGTTCTTGAAAACGACCCCGCACAGCTCGCACAGATCAAGGGGATCAGCAGCCAGAAGGCGCTCCAGATGTCGAGGAGCTTTCGCCGTCAGACTGGCGTGCGTCGGCTGATGGAGTTCGTCTGCTCCTTTGGTCTGCGGCCCATCCTCGCCATGCAGCTTTACAAGCATTACGGCGACGAGGCGCTGGAGCTGCTGCGCCAGAACCCTTACCTTCTCGCTGCGAGCCATATCGGCGGCAGCTTTGCGGAAGCGGACCATCTCGCGAGGGAGATGGGGCTCGACGGCAACAGCAGCAACCGCATCAACGCCGCCGTGCTGTTTGAGCTGCGGCACAATACCGGAAACGGGCACTGCTTCATCCCCAGAGAGAAGCTCGCCGCCGCCACAGCCGAACTGATCGGCGTGGCGATCGAAGATGCAGACGCCGGGATCGGCGAACTGATCGAGGACGGGCAGCTCCGTTTCGAGACGGTCGCCGGCTGCAACGCATGCTATCTGCCGGAACTGTACGAGGCGGAGACACACGCCGCCGAAAAGCTGGCGGCCATGTCGCGCGGGCGCTTTAACGAGCGCGTCGATATCGAGAAGCTGATCGAAACGCTGGAGCGTCGTCAGGGCCTACGCTATGCCGAGCTGCAGAAGCGCACCCTGCGCCTCGCGCTTGAAAACCAGATCGTCGTGATCACGGGAGGCCCCGGGACGGGAAAGACCACCTCGATCCGCGCGATCCTTGCGCTCTTCGATCAGCTTGGGATCAAAACGCTCCTGGCCGCGCCGACCGGAAGAGCCGCGAAGCGCATGACGGAGCTGAGCGGACAGGAAGCGCAGACGGTCCACCGACTCCTGGGCGCTAAATTTGCGGAGGACGGCGAGCGCGTCGTTTTTACAAAGGACGAGAGCGACAGACTCGACTGCAACGCCGTCGTCCTCGACGAATGCTCCATGGTCGATATCCAGCTCATGGACGCGCTTTTGCGCGCCATGCCGGACGACGCGCGCCTTATCATGGTAGGCGACGCGGATCAGCTCCCTTCCGTCGGACCGGGGAACGTGTTTTCCGCCGTGATCCGCAGCGGCGTGATCCCGACGGTGCGTCTGACGGAGATCTTCCGGCAGAATGATAACAGCAACATCGTGCGCAACGCGCATATGATCAATCACGGCGATTATCCCGATCTCTCCGAAAATACGCGAGGATTCTTCAGACTGCGCCGGCTCGAAGCGGCAGGCACGGCGGAGACGATCACGGAGCTTTGCGCAGTGCGCCTCCCGGGGAAGATGAACATTCCACCGAAGGATATCCAGGTCCTCTCACCGACACGCAGGGGAGAACTTGGCACGGTCAACCTCAACAAACGCCTCCAGGAGGCGCTCAACCCGCGCGCCGGGGATAAGAAGGAAAAGCCCTTCGGAGACGTCGTCTTTCGCGAGGGTGATCGCGTCATGCAGATCCGGAACAATTACGACCTGCTCTGGCATAACGCCGCGCGTACCGAAGCGGGGATGGGCGTCTATAACGGAGATATCGGACAGATCGTCAGCATCGATCTGGACGGAGAAAGCCTGACGGTCGACTACGACGGGCGTCTTGCAAGCTACAGCTTTGCATCGCTCCTGGAGCTTGAGCACGCCTGGGCCATGACGGTACATAAGGCGCAGGGGAGTGAATACCGCGCAGTGATCCTGGCTTTGAGCGGCTCGTCGCCGATGCTCATGACGCGCGGCGTGCTGTATACGGCGGTCACCCGGGCAAAAGAACTGCTCATCCTCGTCGGCGACGATGCGGTGGCATACCGGATGATCGATAACTTCAGACAGTCGAGACGATACGCAGCGCTGCGGATCCGGCTGTGCGCACTGTGTGGTGTGACATGAGCCTGATCGACAGGATCCTGGATCTGCTCTATCCGCGCAAGTGCGTCTTCTGTCACAGGCTGATCGAGGGCGATGATCCCGTGTGCGGGAATTGCCGCAGAAAGCTCCCGTATACGCAGGGCGCAGCGCAGAAAATACAGCTCACGAAAAGGACGGACTGCTTCGCGCCGCTCTATTACGAGGGTGACGTGCGCGGCTCTCTGCTGCGCTATAAGTTCCACGGAGCGACGGCTTACGCGGAGGTTTATGGGGAATTTCTATCAAAATGTATTGACGAAAACGGGATTTCCTGCGATAGTATCACGTGGGTGCCGCTGAGCAGAAAGCGCCTGCGTACCCGCGGCTATGACCAGGCGAGACTGCTCGCAGAGGCGGTCTCCGCGCGTTGCGGCCTTCCGTGTGAGCGGCTGCTCAAAAAGCTGCGCAATACACCGGCTCAGTCGAAAACGGGTGCGGCGGCACAGCGGAAGGCAAACGTTTCCGGCGTTTACGCGCCTGCGGATGAGGAATCGATCCGCGGGAAGCGGATCCTGCTCGTGGACGACATCGTGACCACCGGCGCGACGCTGACCGAATGCGTCAGAACGCTCGAGGCGGCCGGGGCCGCCGGCGTCGTCTGCCTCGCGGTCGCAAGAAAAAGAGATTGATCTAACAAGTTTTGAGGTGAAACAGGATGCTCATATTTGAGAGAGATATAGCGGTCGATATGGGGACCTCCTCCACGCTGCTCTTCGAGCAGGGGAAGGGCGTCGTATCCAGAGAGCCGACGGTCGTGGCAGTGGATAAATTCAGCGGGAAAATCCTGAAGGTCGGGCAGGACGCGCAGAAAATGCTCGGGCGTACGCCCGCCAATATCGTTGCCATCCACCCGATCAACAGCGGCGTGATCTCGGATTATGAGATGGCGGCGCAGATGCTGCGGGAGCTGGTCAGCCGCATCACCTCCTTCAGCCTTTTCAAGCCCTGCGTGCTGGCCTGCGTGCCGAGCAGCATATCCGGCGTCGAGGAGCGCGCGATGATCGACGCAGCGATCGAGGCAGGCGCCCGCAAGGTGTACCTCTTGGAGACGGCCGTGGCCACCGCGCTCGGCGCCGGCGTCGATATCTCCAAGGCCGACGGCCATATGATCATCGATATCGGAGGCGGTACGACGGAGATCGCCATCATCTCCGCGGGCGGCGTCGTGGAATGTGAGTCTATCAAAGTCGCGGGCGGCAGTTTTGACGAGGCCATCGTGAAGTACGTACGCCGCAAGCACAATATGCTGATCGGTCTGAGCGCCGCGGAAGAGCTCAAGCGCAGCATCGGCTGCGTGCTGCAGCGCCCCGATATGGGCATCGAAGAAGTCAAGGGCCGCAATCTCGCAAACGGTCTTCCGAAGACGGTGAGCGTCAGTGCCAACGAGCTGATCGAGGCCTTTGTCGAGCCGATGAACCACATCCTGGACGCGATCCACACCGTTCTGGAACGGACGCCGCCGCAGCTCGTGGGCGATCTTGACAAGAACGGAATCATCATGTCCGGCGGCGGCAGCCTGATCTACGGCATGGACAGGCTGATCGAACGCAGCACGGGGATCCGCACGGTCGTTGTGGACGACGCGATCTCCTGTGCGGCCTACGGCGCCGGCAAGATGCTCAAGCACCTGGACGACATGCAGGACGGCATGATGAATTTCTACCGCATGCGGCAGCTGAAGGGCTGATCGACCGAAGTGATGAGGAGACGGATATGGGGATAAAAGATCTGTTCCGAAAAAAAGAAGAGCCCGTCAGATGCTCCGCGGTCATCGTTGCGGCCGGCGCCTCGCAGCGCATGGGTTCGGACAAGATCCTGGGCGCACTCGGCGGACTGCCCGTCCTCGTGCGCACGCTTGCAGTCTTTGAGCGCACGGACGTGATCGACGAGATCGTCGTTGTCACGCGTGCGGAAAAGCTGGCGCAGGTCGCGGACCTCTGTAAAAAATACGGCATCACAAAAGTGAGCAAGGTCGTATGCGGAGGCGCGAATCGAACGGAATCCGCTCTTGCGGGCGTTTCCGAGGTGGACCGGAAAGCAACGCTGATCGCGATACATGACGGCGCGCGCCCGCTCGTGACGGAGGGCCTCATCGTCCGGACCGTGCGCGTAGCGCAGGAAAAGCTCGCCGCCGTACCGGTTGTGAAGAGTGTCGACACGCTGAAGATCGTCGACGAGTCCGGTACGATCTGCGGCAGCGTCGATCGGGAATGCACCGTGCGCGTGCAGACGCCGCAGGTTTTTGAGGCCTCGCTCATCAAAGGCGCGCTGACGAACGCCGTGAAGGAGGAGCTCCCTCTGACGGATGATTGCAGTGCGATCGAAAGGATGGGCGTTAAGGTGTGCACCGTTGCCGGAGAGGAAGATAATATCAAGCTGACCACGCCCAGGGATCTGCTCACAGCGGAGGCGATCCTGCGCGACAGGGGGGACGCCTATGCGGATCGGCCATGGCTATGACGTGCACCGCCTTGTGGAAGGCCGCGCGCTGATCCTCGGCGGAGTTGCGATCCCTTATGAGAAGGGCCTGCTCGGGCACTCCGATGCAGATGTGCTGACGCATGCCCTGATGGACGCGCTGCTGGGCGCGGCTGCGCTGGGAGATATCGGGCATCTCTTCCCGGACAGTGACGAGCGCTACTCCGGAGCGGACAGCGTCCTGCTGCTGCGGGAAGTCGTTTCGCGTCTGCGCGAGAAGGGATACCGCGTCGGCAATGTGGACTGCACGGTGCTCGCGCAGAGACCGAAGCTTGCGCCTTACGTCGAGCAGATGCGTCATCGTCTGGCCGACGCGATGGAGATCGGCGTCGGCAGCGTCAGCGTAAAGGCGACGACGGAAGAGGGGCTTGGCTTCACAGGCGAGGGGCTCGGCATCGCGGCGCACGCGGTCGCTCTGCTTGAAGAAATCGAATAACAGGACGCGTTTTCGCGCATAGGATAGAGTATCTGTGCGCTGAAACCGAGGAAGGACCCGCCGGGCACAGGCTGCCGGCGGGCCCTTTCATGTTGACGGAATACAGCGCGGGAAATGAGATCTTGCGCCGCTGCGGCGGCGGTTTGGAGCGATATATGACACAGTATCTTATCACCTGCCGTTCGCTGACGCAGGCCCAGCGTACGGCAAGACTGCTGGAAAAGCACGGGATCAATGCGGCAGTCACGAAGATACCGCAGGAGCTGAGTCAGCGCGGCTGCACTTACGCGGTATCTCTGCGGAGGAAATTCGAAGAAGCCGTCACGATCCTGCGGAAGAACGATCTTTTGAACGGAAAGCTGTATGTGCGCAGCGGGGAAAGCTATACCGAGGTGACGGTATGATCTATCTCGATAACGCTGCAACGACGCTGGTGAAGCCTGCGTCGGTGGAACGCTCGTTTGTGCAGGCGATGCGCACGATGGCGAGCCCCGGGCGGGGAGGGCACGAGCCCGCGATGCGTGCCGCAGAGACGGTGCTCGACTGCCGCATGGAAGCGGCGGAGCTTTTCAACGCCCCCGAGCCGGAGCAGATCGTGTTCACGATGAACGCGACCCATGCGCTGAATATTGCGATACGCTCGCTCATACGGCGTGGGGAGCGCGTCGTGGTCTCCGGCTTTGAGCACAACGCCGTGACGCGCACGCTGCAGGCCTGCGGCGCGCGGGTGTGTGTCGCCGGGAGGCGGCTTTTTGATCCGGCAGATACGATCGAAGCTTTTCAAAAGGCGCTGCCCGATGCGGATTTCGCCATATGCACGCATGTGTCGAACGTATTCGGCTATGCGCTGCCGATCTATGAGATCGCGGATCTGTGCCGGGAACACGGCGTGCCGTTGATCGTAGACGCGTCACAGTCCGCGGGCATCCTCACAGTCGACGTGCAGCGGCTCGGTGCAGCCTTTACGGCAATGCCCGGGCACAAAGCGCTCTTCGGCCCGCAGGGGACGGGTATCCTGATCTGCGGCGAGACCGGTGAGCCGCTGCTGCACGGCGGTTCCGGCTCCGAGAGCATCCTGCAGGAGATGCCGGCCTTTCTGCCCGACCGGCACGAGGCGGGGACGCAAAACGTCTGCGGGATCGCCGGGCTCCTGGCAGGGATCCGTTTCGTGAAAGAAAAGGGGACGGAAGCGATCCTTTCGCACGAGCGCAGGCTTCTTGCGGACGCCCGCAGAGAGCTTACCGGCTGTGGTCTGCAACTCTTTACCGGAAGCGAGCAGACGCAGTGCGGCGTCTTGTCCCTGCGCAGCGAAAGACACGACTGCGAGTGGATCGCTCAGCGCCTCGCCGAGCGCGGGATCTGCGTGCGCAGCGGCCTGCACTGCGCCCCAACGGCCCACGAAAGCGCGGGGACGCTGCAAAGCGGCACCGTTCGTCTCAGCTTCTCTCCGTTCGTTACGGCGGAGCAGGTTAAGGGCGCCTGCGCCGCACTGCGTGAGATCGCCGATCAGGCATGAATAAAAATTAATAATTTCGTCATGCGATAGCAGGTTGCCTTTTTCGCCGGAATGCATTATAATAGGTTGATAAAATAGCGTAAGTATCGGCGTCGCAGCTTTCAGCAGCGCGGCGTCGGCGAATGGGGACGCCAATGGAAGCTATCAGCAGCGGTCTGAGCCGGGCGGCAAATCTGTTCGCAACGATCGGGATCACCGATATTATCGATATTCTGATCGTTGCCTATCTGATCTATCGCGCGATCTGGTTCGTCAGGCGAACAAATTCATACAATCTTGCAAAGGGCCTGCTTCTGGTCCTGGCTGCGTTGGGCATATCCTACGTTTTCGGCCTGACCATGATCAATTTCCTGCTGCGCAAAACGGTGGAGCTTGGATTGATCGCCCTGGTCATCCTGTTTCAGCCGGAGCTGCGCAGGGTGCTCGAGCGCATGGGGCGCAGCTTTTCCACGAGCCGCACGGCGGCGAGTCCGATGATCGAAACGGCCATCGCGCAGATCGTGCTGGCCTGCACGGAGATGTCCGCATCCCGTACCGGCGCGCTGCTCATCTTTGAGCGTACCGTGAACCTCAATGCGATCATGGGCACGGGCACGGTCCTCAATGCCGACGTGACGGCGGAGCTGGTCAAAAACCTGTTTTTCAACAAGGCCCCGCTGCATGACGGCGCCGTCATCATCCGCGGCGGGCGCATCGCCGCTGCCGGCTGCGTGCTCCCTTTGACGCAGAGCACGAACCTCAGCAAAGAGCTCGGCATGCGGCATCGTGCCGGCATCGGCTTGAGCGAGCAGTCGGACGCCGTCGTCGTGATCGTCTCGGAGGAGACGGGGTCGATCTCTGTTGCGATCGACGGTATGCTCAAGCGCCATCTGACCGCAGCTACGCTCGATAAGCTCCTGCACAATGAGCTCGTCACGGAGGAGGAAGACGACTCCCGCCGCAATTTCTTCTACAACAGCATCCGAAAGCTCTTCAAGGTAAAAAAAGATGAACAAAACGAATCCTCTGAGAAAACTGTATAACAGTAAGATCTTTTGGATCGTCATCTCCTTGTTGGCGTCTTTTGCGATCTGGATCTATGTGACCAGCGGGGAATCAACGGAAATCCGGCAGGTTTTCCGCAACGTGCGCGTGGAGCTCACGGGGGAGGACACGCTCCGCCGTTCCCGGGACTACGTGATCACGGACGTCAACGCAAATACGGTGACGGTCGAAGTGCTCGGACCCCGGCGGATCATCGGCGTGCTTGACAGCTCAGATCTCGTTGCGCAGGTCGATGTCAGCCGACTGACGCAGACGGGCGATATGTTGATGAAATACGACATCATCTATCCCTCCGGCACCGATACGCGAAACATCACGGAGGTCAGCATGCGGCCGGACACCATCCGGTTCACCGTCTCGAAGATCACGTCGGTCTCCATACCGGTGCGCGGCGGATACGAGGGCGAGCTGACGGAGGGCTATATGGCGGAAACGCCCGTGTTTGAGCCGGCCACCATTACGGTCACGGGGCCGGAGAATTACGTGAAAGACGTTTCCTATGCCTGGGTCACTTTCGGAAAAGGGGTCACGGCTGCAAGCACCTACTCCATTGAGACAAGCTTTACGCTTATGGACGAAGACGGACAGCCTGTTTCGTCGGAGAACCTCTCGTACACACCTGAGGTCGTGACGGCAACGCTGCCGATCCTTGAGAGCAAGGAGATCACCCTCGGCGTGGACGTTATCGAAGGAGCGGGTGCGACCGCTGCCAACACGGTGATCGATATCCAGCCGTCTTCGATCGTTTTGGCAGGCGACTCCGCGATCCTCGGCGGCCTCAACCGGATCATCCTCGCCACGGTGGATCTGACCGACTTTGCCGTCTCGCAGACGGAAGTCTATACCATACCGATCAATAACAATCTCACCAACGTGACCGGAATCAAGGAAGCGACCGTGACGATCGAGGTCGTCGGTTTGGAGACGAAGACCTTTGACGTAAAGAACATCTCTTACATCAACGCCGCGGAGGGCTCAACGGTAGACATTCTGTCGGAGAGCATCGAGGTGACGCTGCGCGGTACGGCGGAAGCGCTGGAGCAGGTCAAGAGCGAAAGCATCCGCGCCGTTGCCGACCTCGCGGATTTCAAGGACTCCACGGGGGCGTACATGCCCAGCGTGAAGATCTATGTGGATGGCGTTACCGACGTGGGGGCCATCGGTGAAAACACGATCTCGGTCGAGATCAGAAAGGCTTGAATTATGACGCAAGACGCGATAGTAACCAAGATCCTGCCAAACGAAATGGCGGAAGTGGCCGTCGCCCGTACGACGGCCTGCGGCGGCAACTGCGGGAGCTGCGAAGCCTGCATTTTTCAGAGTGAGCTAAAGACGGTCGCACGCAACAGGATCGGTGCCCGCGTCGGCCAAAAGGTCGTGATCGCGAGCAAATCCTCCACCATCTTCGGCGCCGCGCTCCTTGTTTATGTGATGCCGCTGCTTTTCTTCATCGCAGCCTACGCCGCCGCCTATCTGCTCGGCGCACGCGAGGGGCTTTGTATCGCGGTAAGCTTTATCGGCCTTCTCGTGGGGGCCGCGGTCATGGTCATGAGCCAGAGGATGAAGAGAGAAAAAGAACCGATCACCTTCGATATCGTGAGCTGATCGGCAGGAGGAGTTATGATCAAGAGTATGACGGGCTACGGCAGCGCAAAGGGCACTGTCGAGGGTCTGGAGATCAGCGTGGAGCTGAAGAGCGTCAATAACCGCTATCTGGACGCATCGGTGCGTCTTCCGAGGAGCTTTCTGTTCGCCGAGGAGATGGTCAAGTCCCGCGTGCAGTCTCATATCAGCCGCGGCAAGGTGGACGTGTTCGTCGGGATCGACGCATCTGCAGCCGGCGATGTGGTCGTGCAGGTCAACGAGCCGCTGCTGATGGGCTATGTTGAAGCGGTCGCCAGGATCGCGCAGCTCAGCGGACTGCCGAACGACCTCACGGCACAGGCCGTCAGCCGTTTTCCCGACGTCCTGACGGTCGAAAAAAAAGACCTTGACGCGCAGGCGATCACCGACGGGATGAGTGAGATCGTGGAGGCCGCCCTCGTGGATTTCGACACGATGCGTCAACGTGAAGGTGAAAAGCTGCGCGACGACGTGCTTTCTCGTCTGGAGACCATAGACCGCCTCGTAAGCCTCGTAGAGGAGCGAGCCCCGCAGACTGTACTGGAATACCGCAAGCGCCTCGAGCAGAAGATGGCGGACGTGCTTGGCACGGCCGGGATCGACGAAAGCCGCATTCTGACGGAGGCCGCTATCTTCGCCGACCGCATCGCGGTCGACGAGGAGACTGTGCGGCTGCGCAGTCACATGTCCCAGCTGCAGACGATGCTGGCCGGCGGCTCGCCGATCGGGCGAAAGATCGATTTTCTGATCCAGGAATTCAACCGCGAGGCAAACACCATCGGGTCGAAGTGCCAGAATTCCGAGATCGCTCATGTGGTCGTCGATCTCAAATCCGAGATCGAGAAGATCCGCGAGCAGATCCAGAACATCGAATAAGGGGGAACGGCCGTGAAACTGATCGGGATCGGCTTTGGAAATGTGGTTTCCGCGGAGAGGATCCTCTCCATCGTGAGCCCGGAATCCGCCCCCATCAAACGCATGATCCAGGACGTGCGCGAGCGCGGCGCTCTGATCGACGCGTCCTTTGGCCGTAGCACGCGCTCGGTCATCATCATGGACAGCGGGAACGTGATTCTCTCGGCCCTGCCGCCGGAGACGCTGGCGGCACGCTGCACGGAAAATTCTGAAGAAGGTGGTATAGAACATGAGTGAAAAAGGCAAGCTGATCGTGATCTCCGGGCCCTCGGGCGCG
>JAFUUR010000061.1 GCA_017477695.1 Oscillospiraceae bacterium
GTCGGACAGGTCCGCGCTGCGGGCGCTGCCGAAGAGGCCCAGCGCCGCGGCGGCGGCCGCGATATAGCTGACGGTGCGGATCTTTGCGCGTTTCGTCATCAAAAAATCACCTCTTTGGGCTTTAGCATTTCCCAAAGAGGTGATTTTCATGTACGCGCGCTTACGCGAGCTTTTCCAGCGCGATGCGCAGGCGGCGCAGCGTCTCGTCCTTCCCGAGGATGCGGCAGATCTCCACCGCGCCGCCGGGGGTGACGGCCTTGCCGGCGGCGGCGATGCGCACCGGCCACATGACTTTGGCGTTCTTCGCGCCCATGCCCTCGGCGAGGGAGACCATCGCGGCGAGCAGGCTCTCGTCCGTCCACGCCTCCAGGGCCTCGAAGACCGGGACGATCTTCTCCAGCACGTCTTTGGAGGAGGCGGCGTCGGACTTGGACTTTTTGTGCGTAAAGAGCTCTACGTCATACGCGGGCAGCTCGTCGAAGAAGTCCAGCTTTTCGGGGATCTCGGTCAGCAGCTCGGTCCGCTGCTGCAGCAGGCCCGCGATGGCCGCGGCGTCGTAGGCCTCGTTCTTCACGGCCTGCCGGATATAGGGCTCGGCCACGGCGGCGAAGGCCTCCGGGCTCATGGCGCGGATGTAGGCGCTGTTGAAGTAGCGCAGCTTCTCGATATCGAAGATGGCGGGGGACTTGGAGATGCCGTGCAGGTCGAAGATCTCGCGCAGCTCGTCGAGCGAGTAGATCTCCTGCTCGCCGCCGGGGCTCCAGCCCAGCAGGGCCACGTAGTTGAGCACGGCGTCGGTCAGATAGCCCTGGGCGATCAGATCCTCGTAGGACGGGTCGCCGTGGCGCTTGGACATCTTGTTGTGCGCGTCGCGCATGACGGGCGAGCAGTGCACGTACTTGGGGATCTCCCAGCCGAAGCCCTCGTACAGGAGGTTGTACTTCGGCGCGCTGGAGAGGTACTCGCTGCCGCGCACCACGTGCGTGATGCCCATGAGGTGATCGTCCACGACATTCGCGAAGTTGTAAGTGGGCAGTCCGTCGCGCTTGATGAGCACCTGATCGTCGAGCGTGGCGTTCTCCACGGTGATATCGCCGAAGATCTCGTCGTGGAAGGTGGTGCTGCCCTCGTGGGGGATGCGCTGGCGGACGACGAAGGGCTCGCCCGCATCGGCGCGGCGCTGTGCCTCCTGCTCGCTCAGACTGCGGCACGGATCGTCTCCGCGGCCGAAGTCCCCGCTGTCCTCCTCGCTCTCGGCCTTCTCGCAGAAGCAGCGGTAGGCGTGCCCGCGCTCGATCAGCAACTGCGCGTATTTGCCGTAGAGCGGGCGCCGCTCGGTCTGGATATAGGGGCCCACGGGGCCGCCGAGATCCGGGCCCTCGTCATGGTCGAGCCGGCACTGGGCCATGGTCTTGTAGATCACGTCTACCGCGCCCTCGACGAGGCGGCCCTGGTCGGTGTCCTCGATGCGCAGGATGAAGGTGCCGTCGCCGTGGCGGGCGATGAGCCAAGTGTACAGGGCGGTGCGCAGATTGCCCACGTGCATGTATCCCGTCGGAGAGGGGGCGAAGCGCGTGCGGATCTTCCCCTTGGGGATGCGCCGTTCCATCTCCTCGAACCAGTTGTTGTCCATTTTCTTGCCTCCAGGTCAGTTTCGTTCCACCCCGTAGTTTATTTTACATTTTGCCTGTTGTCAAGATGAACTTATTTTGGTAAAATATACAGATGTATAGTCTTACTATAAGAGAACAGAGGTATGATTTATGGAGAATACGTCAACGGCAAAAAAAGTCATGCTGTCCGGCATCCAGCCCTCCGGCGATCTGCACCTGGGCAACTACCTGGGCGCGGTGAAGAACTGGTCGGAGCTGGCGGATGAGTTCGAGTGCTATTATTTCATGGCGGATCTGCACAGCATCACCGTGCGGCAGAACCCCGCGGAGCTGCGCCGCCGCTCCGTATCCCAGCTCGCGCAGTACATTGCCTGCGGGCTGGACCCGGAGAAGAACACCCTTTTCCTGCAGAGCCACGTGCACGAGCACGCGGAGCTCGGCTGGGTCCTCAACTGCTACACCATGTTCGGCGAGCTCAGCCGTATGACGCAGTTCAAGGACAAGAGCGCCAAGAACGCCGAGAACATCAACGGCGGCCTCTTCACCTATCCCGCGCTGATGGCGGCGGATATCCTTCTGTACCAGGCGGACTACGTGCCCGTGGGCGAGGATCAGAAGCAGCACTGCGAGCTGACGCGCGACGTGGCGATCCGCTTCAACAACCTCTACGGAGAGACCTTCAAGGTCCCCGAGCCCTATATCCCCAAGGTGGGCGTGCGCGTCATGAGCCTGGGCACGCCCACGTCCAAGATGTCCAAGTCCGACCCGCAGGGCTGCGTGTTCATTATGGACAAGCCCGAGGATATCGCCCGCAAGTTCAAGCGTGCCGTCACCGATTCGGACACGGAGCGCTGCGTGCGCTACGATCCGGCCGAGAAGCCCGGCGTCGCCAATCTCATGAGCATCTATTCCGCCGTCACGGGCAAGACCTTCCCGGAGATCGAGAAGGAATTCGACGGCAAGGGCTACGGCGCCTTCAAGCCCGCCGTGGGCGACGCCGTCATCGAGATGCTGCGCCCCATCCGCGAGGAGAGCGAGCGGATGATCGCCGACAAGGCCTACCTGCAGGAGATCTATACCGACGGTGCCCGCCGGGCGAGTGCGGTGGCGCGGCGCACGCTGCGCAAGGTCTACAAGCGGGTCGGCTTCGTGGAGAAGCCTTTCTGAGCCGCGCTTTTTGAAATCACGTAAGAAACGATTTGTGGGAGAGATGTTCAGATGCTTCCGAATCTGACTCTTTGGGTAAAGCTCCTGCTGGCGGCCGCGGTCGCCTTCGGGATCTCTTTTCTGATGACGCCGCCGGTCAAGCGCTTTGCGGAGAAGGTCGGCGCGATCGACGTGCCGATCGAGGGCCGGCGCATCAATACGACGCCGATCCCCCGTATGGGCGGCCTTGCGATCTTCCTGGGCTTCGTCGTGTCGCTGCTGCTGTTCGTCGATATGCGCACGCAGGTGTTGGGCATCCTGCTCGGCGCGGTGATCATCGCCGTCATGGGTGCGGTGGACGATATCGTGACGCTCAAGCCCTGGGCCAAGCTGGCGGGCCAGGTGGCCGCCGCGCTGGTGGCCATCCGCTGCGGCGTGGTGTTCCAGGTGATCTCGAACCCCCTGGCCACCGGCGCGATGATCGAGATCGGCTGGCTCTCGATCCCGTTGACGATCCTGTGGATCGTCGGCTGCACGAACGCCGTGAACCTCATCGACGGGCTGGACGGGCTGGCCGTGGGCGTGTCCGCCATCAGCGCGCTGACGATGCTGCTCGTGGCGCTGTTCGTGTCCGAGCCCGCCGTGTGCGTGATCCTCGCCGCGCTGATCGGCGCCTGCGTCGGCTTCATGCCGTATAACCTCAACCCCGCCAAGATCTTCATGGGAGACGTCGGCTCCCAGTTTCTGGGCTTCGTGCTGTCCACGGTGTCCATCGCGGGCATGTTCAAGTTCCATGCGATCATCACCTTCCTGGTGCCGCTGCTGGCGCTGGCCGTCCCCCTGGCGGACACGGTTTTCGCCTTTTTCCGGCGCATCGCGCACGGGCAGAGCCCCTTCCACGCCGACCGCGGGCATTTCCACCACCGGCTGCTCGCCATGGGCATGAACCAGAAGCAGGCGGTCGCGGTGCTCTACGGCGTGTCCGCCGTACTGGGCCTGCTCGCCGTGCTGCTGGCCGGGGACAACGCGGTGGTGCGCATCGTCTGTCTGCTGGCGGCCTTTGCCATTTCCATCGGCGTGTGGCTGTTCGTCTTTCGGCGCAACGACAAGCTGCGTCCCGCCCATCCCGATGCGGAGGCGGACGGGAACGGCAAGCCGAAGGAAAACCCATAAAGGAAAAACGGGGCGCGATGCTTAGAGAAAAAGCATCGCGCCTATGATCATCAGCAGCTCGCTGTCGCCGCTCTCGCGGTAGAGCAGGTAGAGGATCAGCAGGA
>JAFUUR010000062.1 GCA_017477695.1 Oscillospiraceae bacterium
CAAACTCTATCGGGCGGGAGGGGAGACCTGGCAGCGGCTGCCGCCGCCGTGCGCCTCATACCAGGTTTCGGTACTCGGCGTTCTCCTCCACGCTGTCCGGCGGGAAGAATTCTTCTACGGGGAAACCGATGCGGCTGAACAACTCGCAGGGATCGTCCGGCGTGCTGCCGGGGCACTCCTTGTCGGGCAGGCTGTAATCGTAAGCGGGGATCAGAAGCTGTGTGTCCCGCTCGAGGCGGACGATGCTGAACTGCCCGATCGTCGTGTACCAGCGCCGTCCGGCGTCGGTAAGCTGCAGCGGCTCCGGGAAAGCGGCGGAGATGAATTCCGGGATTACGCGCGGCTCGAGCTCCGCGGCCGGGACGCAGTCCGGGTCGACGAGCTTCATCTGCAGCGCGATGGGGTCGACCGCATTGACCACCGCGACGGGCAGATCGTCCGCCGCGACCTGCGGCAGCGTGTCGTCCGAGGAGAAGGTCATGGCGCTGCCTTCACTGCCGAAGAGCATCACGCGCTTATCGAAGATCGCAAGTCCCAACAGCGTCTGACCGGCGGGGAAGGCCTCCCCGGTCACGCGGTAGAAATATGTGCAGTCGATCGTATAATATCCGCGGTTGAAGCTGATCGGCTCAACGTTCAGCGCCACGTACAGCAGTTCTGCGGAGCGCGGGCGGATGCTTATCGCGCTCTCCATATAAGTCTGCGAGCTGACGGTCGGATAGACGCGCAGATCGTCGACACAATCTTTGTCGCGGCAGCTGTCATAGATCTTCCTCGTATTGACGGACACGGCTTCCTGAATGACCGCGGCAGCATCCACGGGCCCGGGTACGACTCTGTCGGCCATAGTGATACCTCCTGTTGAATGGATTGAAGAAACTTCAGTACAGTCTATGCGTCCGCCGCGCCCGTGTGATATTTTTTGTCTTGAAAAATCCTGACTGCGCAGTATAATAATGACAATGCTTTCGTTGGGAGGCTTCGAAGTGGATCAATACGGTTTTATTCATGAAAAGCTGGATATCAAGATCCTGATCCTGTTTATCCTGCGGCGCCTCCCCGGCACGGTCGATGGGGAGACCCTGTTGGAGCTGTGCCAGTGCGACAGCGGCATCGGGTATTTTGACTATTCGGACTGTCTGAGCGAGCTGCTGGAGACCGGGCAGGTCGTACAGAGCGAGGAGGGCTACGCCATCACGGAGAAGGGCGCGCGCAATGCCGACGCCGTGGAAAGCAGCCTGCCATATTCCGTGCGCATCAAAGCGGGCAAGCAGCTTGAGCCCGTGCAGGAACGCATGCGGCGTGCCGCCATGATCACCGCGCGCCATGAGATCGGCGAGGAAGGCTGTGTGGCGGAGCTTGCCATGTCCGACGGCAAAGGAGAGGTGATACGCCTCAGGCTCCTGTGCGCGGGAGAGGAGCAGGCCGTCCGGATCGAAAAGCACTTCCGCAGGGATGCGGAGAATTATTATCAGAAGATCGTCGCCCTGCTGAGCGAATAAAAAGGAGAAATACGACCATGGTGACTACCATCCCAGAGGGATATAAGAGCCTCCTGTCGATCTATGACACACAGAAGGCCATCAGCCTGCTCAAGCGCCTGTTTGAAGACCGGCTCGGCGCGCTGCTGAATTTATACCGGGTCTCGGCGCCGCTGTTCGTGGACGAGGCCTCCGGCCTCAACGACAACCTCAACGGTTACGAGCGCCCCGTGGATTTCGATATCCTGCGCTCCAACCACAAGGCGCAGGTCGTGCAGTCTCTGGCCAAGTGGAAGCGTCTCGCCCTCAAGCGCTATGGCTTTTTCCCGGGCAAAGGCTTGTATACCGATATGAACGCGATCCGCCGCGATGAGGATGAGCTGGACAATCTGCACTCCGTGTACGTGGACCAGTGGGACTGGGAAAAGGTCATCCTGCCGGAGAACCGCAATCTGGATTATCTGAAGCTGACCGTCATGGATATCGTCACGGCGATCTGCGACACGCAGGATACCATCCAGGCGATCTATCCGCAGCTCCAGCCGCTCGGAAAGCTGGAGCGCCGTGTTTCGTTCATCACGGCACAGGAGCTGGAGGATCTCTATCCCGACTTCACGCCGAAAGAACGGGAGAACGCCTACCTCACCGAGCACAAGACCGCCTTCATCATCGGCATCGGCGGCGCGCTGCGCTCCGGCAAGCCGCACGACGGCCGCGCGCCGGATTATGACGACTGGGCGCTCAACGGGGACATCATGTTCTGGGATGAGCTGCTCGGATGTGCGTTCGAAGTGTCCTCAATGGGCATCCGGGTCGATCCCGCGTCCATGGATCGTCAGCTGCGCCTCTCCGGCTGCGATGACCGGAGAGAGCTGCCGTACCACAAGGCGTTGCTCAACGGGGAATTGCCGCTGACCATCGGCGGCGGCATCGGGCAGTCCCGCCTGTCGATGCTGCTATTGGGCAAGGCGCACATCGGAGAGGTGCAGGCCTCGATCTGGGACGATGCGACGCTCGCAGCGTGCGAAGACGCCGGCGTGATGCTGCTGTAAGGAAAAGACCGGACCCTTAAGGGCCCGGCCTTTTCAACGGCAGGAAGCTTTAGAGCTTGGATAATACGATCAGCAGGATCCCGCTGCGAACGCTGACGGTCGCTGCGTCGTCGGCCCACTCGTTGCTGACGCCGAGAGGGAAGCCGCTGGTGAGGACGGCGTCCTGCAGCGGGTACTTGGCCCCCGTGATACTGACGCCCTCGCAGTGATCCTGTGCCGCGAAGAGGGAGAGAGACCAGCCTTCACGCCGCGGCAGGCGGAGCGTGCCGTCCCGCAGAGTACAGATCCACGTGTCAGGCGAGACGATCCCAGCGCGCACGCCGTGGTTCTGCGCAAAGACCAGTGACTGGAGATTGGCCAGCAGGTGATCCAGCCGCCCGCCGAGCGCACAGTACAGCAGCACTTCGTCGTATCCGGCCTCTACCGCGTGCCGGATGGCGATCATGGTGTCCGTGTCATCCTTTTCGGAACGGAAGCGGTCGACCGGGACGCCCGGGTCGATCGGCCCTTCATAGGAGTCAAAGTCGCTTACGACGAGATCGGGAACGATCCCGCAGCGGCGGGCGTATGTGTAACCTCTGTCGCACGCGATGATAAAATCGTCAGGGAGCAGCCCTTCTATGGGGCAAAACTCTCCGCCGCTGATAATGACACATCTTCCTGACATGGCGCTGCTCCTCTCGCGATGCTTCCGCCTCTCCGAAACCGCGGCCGGTGCGGGCGTACGAGCAGTATACCATATTCTTTCTTCGCCGAAAAGCCTTTTCTCAGCGCGCAGGATGAGCAAAGCGTGAAGAGAGCGGGACCGCCGGAGCCGATCGTAAACGGGATCGGCTCCGGCGGTCTTATGAAAAGGCGCGGCTTCGTCTCAGCCGCCTGCCACAGCGGGGAAAAGATAGACGAGATCCCCGTCGCGCAGCTTGGCCCGGGGGCTTACCTGCTCACCGTTGACCGCGACGAGACAGGCGCGCAGAGAGCGCTCCGTAACGGCCGTATCCGCTTTCTTCGCCCGGATCTCCCGCAGAACCAGAGGATAGAGTTCCTTGACGCTCGCAGCCTCCGCTGTGAATTCACGGACGCCGCTGTCAAGCCGCAGCGTACCGAAGAGTTTTACCGTCACCATCAGCGTATCCCCAACCTGCGCAGTTTTTTCTCGCTCGGCAGACCGTTCTTTTCCCAGCCGCGCGCGCGGTAGTAGGTCATGTTCATCTGCTCGAGCGGCACCTTCGTATCGGGCCGTTTGGGATCCTGCGGCATGTCTGTCAGCCGCTTCGGAAGCTTGTCGTTCTCGGCTGACACGCCGAAGCGGGCGTTCACCGCACGCTCCACGTTATAGCTGCGCTCCCCGGCGCGGATGAATTTGCCAATGTTCATCTTCATGCCGACCGTGTAGTTGAGTTCGTACGTATAGGGCAGGAGGAAAAGCTGGAAGCAGGCGATCTCCGGCGCCTTGTTCAGCACGCGCACGGCTGGCCCGATCCAAGGCACCACGGCGTTGACCGTTTTGGCCAGCAAGCCGTTCGGATTGCGGATCATGAAGGCCGGTACCACTCCGTAGGAGGTGAACAGACACTGGCCGCCCATGGAAATGGCCTCCATCAGATCCTGCATGATCATGCACAGATCGGCCTTGCCCCGGGGCGTCTGCCCGTTGACGTTCATGCCGAGCCCCTCCAGAACGACCAGATAGCCGCCGTTCAGGTGGCAGCCGCCGCGATTGGCGACCGCATACCCGAGCCCCTGGCCGACGGCGCGGCGCGGCTCATAGGCGGCAAGCTCCATGCCCTTGGAGTGGATCGCGAATTCTTTGCCGCCGTACTTTTCGCTCAGCCGCTTGCTGCCCTCGGCGAGCTCCGCGCCGATACCGCGGCGGTGCGCGATATCATCGAACACCTGGGAGAGCCCGTCCACCTCGCCGAAGGACAGGCCGTTTTTCCACAGACCCTTCTCGTTGGCCTCCATGGCCCAGGCGAGCGTCCCGGCGGTGGAGATGGTGTCCATCCCCAGCTCGTCAAGCTCGTAATTCCAGCGGCACAGGAGCTCAAGATCCCTGTTCTCGATATTGCCGCCAAGCAGGCCGAGCGTCTCCAGCTCCGGCCCTTTGACCGTTTTTCCCTCGACGGGGACGCGGCGGGTGCAGCGGATCGGGCAGGAGAGACAGCCGCTGTTGCTGACGTTCAGCTCTTCTGCCAGCGCCTCACCGCTGACGGCTTCAAAATCCTCGAACCGGCCCTTCGCGTAATTGCGCGTGGACAGCAGCCCGTGCACCTGCATGGAGCTGACGAGACCGGCCGTGCCGAGCCTGGGAAGCTGCTCGCCCGTGAGCGGGTGTGAACGGATATAGCTGACCCATCTCTTGTGATGCTCGAGCGCCTTGTCTTTGTCGAACACGGAGGGGACGGCGTCGCCCGCGGAGGTGATGGCCTTAAGGTTTTTGCTGCCGAAAACGGCGCCCATGCCGGCCCGGCCGGCGGCGCGTTCACCGCTGATGACGGAGGCGTAGCGCACGAGGTTTTCCCCAGCGGGACCGATGACGGCCATGCCGCAGCGCACGGGCTTGCCGTGCTCAGCAAGGAGCTCCTTCTGCAGCGCTTCCTGCGTTTCACCGGCCTTCATACCCCAGAGTGACGCCGCATCGTGGAAGCGGAACTCGCCGTTGTCGATCTCGACCCAGGTGGGACGCTCGCATTTTCCGCGGATGATCAGCGCGTCAAAACCGGCCTTCTTCAGATAGTGGCCGAAGTTCCCGCCGCAGTTGGAGGAGGACGTGATCCCCGTCAGCGGCGAGAGGGAGGAGATATCGAAGCGGTTGGAGGAGGGAGCGCCCGTTCCGGTCAGGGGACCCGTCGCGATCACGATCAGGTTCTCCGGAGAAAAGGGCGTTTCCTTGCCGGTGAGGCTGTCGTACAGGATCTTGGAGGCCATGGCCTTGCCGCCAATGTACTTCTCGCGGTCCAGGTCGGTCCAGATATAGTTTTCCGCCTTGCCCGTGCTCAGATCCAGCAGCACAACCTTGCCCATATAGCCGCAGTAATTCGTCATGGCATATACCTCGCATCGATTTATCGTTTCCTATCATACCGCAAAAAGCGCCGCTTGAAAAGTAGAAAATGCCGTGCAGCTTCCTTATGCGGGTATTCTTCGCCCCTCTCTGATAAAGGCTTGACGATGACTTGATTTGTTCAGAGATTTGAAGTAAGATAACGGCGTTCAAAACCGCACCGTTCATCGAACGGTAAATCGTAAGCGAGCAGGAGGCAACGAAGCATGGGTGCAGTGAAAAAAGCGTATTACCGGAGTTTTCAGGCGGTGTTCAACGTAGGGGCGCGCTGCCTTTACTGGAGGCGGCCGATCCCCGTTTCCGGGATCGGAAGCGTGCAGAAGATCCCGGAGCTGCTGAAAAGGGAGAAGGTCAGCAAGGTCATGGTCGTGACCGGGCCGACCGTCGGCAAAAAGCTGGCGCCGAAGATCCTCGCAGAGCTGGACAGAGCGGGGATCGCGTATACGCATTACTCCGAGGTGGAAGCCAACCCCTCCGTGAATACGGTCAATAAGATCCAGGCGCTTTACCTGGCCGAGGGCTGCAACGGCTTCATCGCGATCGGCGGCGGTTCGCCGATGGATGCGGCCAAGGCCGCAGCCGCCCGCGTTGTGCGGCCGAAGACCGAAGTCGGCAAGATGGCCGGCCTGCTGAAGGTCGGCAAGAAGATCCCGCCGTATATCGCCGTTCCGACGACGGCCGGCACCGGCTCGGAGACCACCATCGCCGCGGTCATCACTGACAGCGAGACCCATCACAAATACGCGCTGATGGACCTGCACCTCATTCCCAAATACGCAGTGCTCGATCCCGAGATGACGCGCGAGCTGCCGCAGAAGATCACCTCCACCACCGGTATGGACGCGCTGACGCACGCCGTGGAGGCCTACGTCTGCTGGACCTACAACACCGAGGAGAGCATCCGCCTGGCAGAAGAGGCCGTGTGTGAGATCTTCCGGTATCTCGAGCGTGCCTACGCCGACGGCAACGACATGGAGGCGCGCACGCAGATGCTGATCGCCGCCTATAAGGCGGGTTTCGCGTTCACGCGCGCGGGCGTCGGCAACGTGCATGCGATCGCCCATACGCTCGGCGGCCTGTACAATACGCCGCATGGCCTGGCAAACGCCGTCATCCTGCCCATCGTGCTGGAGGACTACGGTGAGGCGGTCGAGGAAAAGCTTGCGCATCTCGCGGAGCTCACCGGCGTGAAGTTCGACGGCAGCGATGCGGAGAAGGCGAAGGCCTTCATCGCGGAGATCCGCGCGATGAACAAGCGTATGCAGATCCCGACCGGCTTTGATTTCATCAAGGAAGAAGATATCCCGCAGATGGTCAAATGGGCGCTGGCGGAGGCCAATCCCGTCTACCCCGTGCCCGTGGTGTATGACAAGAAGCGCTGTGAGAAGGTCATCCGCCGCATCATCGCGGAGGCCTGAGCGCGCCGCGGCATAGACACGCCGGCCCGCCATGCGTATTGAAATTCTGGTAGTCCCATGTTACAATGACTACCAGAGTTTCTTTTTTATGAAAAAGTTTGGATCAAGGGCAAAAAAACGGCGAAACGCTGCATTCGAGAGGAGCAAGTTATGAGCAAAAACGTGATCTTTTGTTATTCCGGAACGGGCAACTGTCTCGACATGGCCAGAAACATCGCGCGCATCCTGGGAGACACCGATATCGTCATGATGCGCGCGGAGCCCGTCGTGACCGACGTGCGCGAGGCCGAGCGGGTGGGCTTCATTTTTCCGTGCTACGGAGGCGGCGCGCCGGAGGACGTGCTCACCTGGGCAAAGCGCATCCGTATCGGAGAAAACGCCTACACCTTCGGCGTCAGCCAGTCGGCAAGCTACGCCGGCACCGGTCTGGCGGAGCTGGATAAGATCATCCCGCTGAAATATTGGGCGACGGTGACGCACCAGTGCTCCTGCATCTGGCTGTTCCCGCACACGATGATGGTCCCGCCCGTCGGGGCGGAGCAGGCGCAGAAGCGCAGCGAGCGGCTCGCAAAGCAGATCGGCGCCAACGTGCGCGAGAAGAACTGTTCCGAGAAGAAGCCGCCGCGCAACGCGCTCAACGCGGCGGAGAACAAGGCCTGGCCTGCGATCGCAAAAAAGAAGGCCGCCGCTTTCTCTGTCAGCGAGGCCTGTATCGGCTGCGGCCAGTGTGTAAAGCTCTGTCCGCGCGGCAATATCCGTTTGTCCGGAGGGCGCGCCGTGATCGGCACGAACTGCGCCCAGTGCCTCGGCTGCCTGCAATACTGTCCCCAGAGCGCGATCTCTCTCGGCAGCATCACGGACAAGCGCGAGCACTATCACAATCCAAACGTCAGTGCGGCAGATCTCATGGAGAAGCTGATCCACGTCGATTGAACGCAGCAGCATAAGTATACGAAACATAGATCAACGACAAAAGGAGGACCAACATGCAGTATAATACATTCCAGGATCTCAAGCTCTCCGCGCTCGGCTTCGGTGCGATGCGGCTGCCCGTGCTGGCGGACGGCTCCGGGGAGATCGACCAGGTGGAGTTGGACAAAATGGTGGACGCTGCCATTGCGGCCGGCGTGAACTATTTCGACACCGCCTATCCCTACCACGGTGGTAAATCCGAGATCTGTCTCGGCAAGTCTCTGGCCCGTTACCCCAGAGAGAGCTGGTACCTCGCAGACAAGTTCCCGGGGCACCAGAACGTGCACGGCGTCAAGCAGCTCCGTCCGGAGGAGGTCTTCGAGGAGCAGCTCAAGCGCTGCGGCGTGGAGTACTTCGATTTCTATCTGATGCACAACGTCAACGAAAACTCCATGGGCTACTACTGCAACCCGGACAACCATTTCATCGAGTACTTTCTCGAGCAGAAGGCCAACGGCAGGATCCGCCATCTGGGCTTTTCCTGCCACGCGGCGCCCGAGGGGCTCGAAAAGTTTCTCTCCCTGTACGGCGAGCACATGGAGTTCTGCCAGATCCAGCTCAACTTCGTTGACTGGAAGCTGCAGGACGCAGAGAAAAAATGTGAGATCCTGAAGGCGCACGGCCTGCCCGTATGGGTGATGGAGCCCGTGCGCGGCGGCAAGCTCGCCAAATTCAGCGACGAGCTGGAGGCGAAGATGCGCGTGCTGCGCCCCGACGAGAGCACGCCCGCCTGGGCCTTCCGCTGGCTCAGGACCGTCCCGATGCCGACCATGATCCTCAGCGGCATGTCGAACCTCGCGCAGATGCAGGATAACCTCAAGACCTTTGCCGAACACAAGCCGCTCAACGAGGAGGAGCTGCAGCTCCTGCGCGATATCGCCGCGAGCCTTGCAAAGCTTATTCCCTGCACTGGATGCCGCTACTGCTGTCCCGGCTGTCCGATGCAGCTGGAGATCCCCACCATGATGAGCATGGCAAACGACATGGCCGTGGCGCCCAGCTTCAACGTGGTCGCGCGCTATTCCGCCCTCGGCGAGGGCAAGCGCGCCGACTCCTGCATCGGCTGCGGCCAGTGTACCGAGGCATGTCCGCAGAAGATCGACGTGCCCGAGGAGATGCAGAAGCTCGCCGAGCTCATGTCCAGGCAGAAGACCTGGGAGGAGATCTGCCGGGAGCGCGAAGCCGCTGCGGAGGCCCTGAAAAACGAAAAATAAAGAAGGAAATCACGGAATAGGAAGTACGTTTCAATGTTAGAGATCAAAGACCTGAGCTTCGCCGTCACGGAGGACGACAAAGATAAAGAGATCATCCACGATCTGAATCTGCGCGTGGAAAACGGTAAATTCGTCGTGATCACCGGGCCGAACGGCAGCGGTAAGTCCACGCTTGCGCGTCTGATCATGGGGATCGAGAAGCCCATTTCCGGGCAGATCCTCTTTGACGGACAGGACGTCACGCCGCTGAATATCACGGAGCGGGCGAAGCTCGGCATCAGCTTCGCTTTCCAGCAGCCGGTGCGCTTCAAGGGTATCCGGGTGCAGGATCTGCTGCGTATGGCGGCAGGGAAGAACCTTTCCGTCGCCGCGGCCTGCGCCTACCTCTCTGAGGTGGGGCTCTGCGCGCGGGACTATATCGACCGGGAGATCAATTCCTCGCTCTCGGGCGGCGAGCTCAAGCGCATCGAGATCGCGACGCTTCTTGCCCGCCACACGAAGCTCAGCGTCTTTGACGAGCCGGAGGCCGGTATCGATCTCTGGAGCTTCCAGAATCTGATCCGCATTTTCGAGAAGATGCGCAGCGAGATCCAGGACAGCTCGATCCTCATCATCTCCCATCAGGAGCGCATCCTGAGGATTGCAGATGAGATCGTCGTGCTCACGGAGGGGCGCATCACGCGCCAGGGCAGCCCGGAGGAGATCCTGCCGGAGCTCATCGGCAGGACCGCTCCCGTGAGCGTCTGCCAAAAGCTTCAGTAAGGAGGGGGCAACGATGGTAAAACTTGACGAGATCCAGAAGCGGCTGATCCGCGAGGTGGCAGATCTGCACGCCGTTCCCTCCGGCGCGTATAACTTCCGCGCAAACGGCGAGCTTGCCGGGCGCAACACCACCGCGAACATCGACATCGTCTCCAAAGAAAACGGCAGCGGCATCGATATCCGCATCAAGCCCGGTACGAAAAACGAGAGCGTCCACATCCCCGTGGTGCTCAGCGTGAGCGGCCTAAAGGAGACCGTGTATAACGATTTCTACGTGGGTGAGGACTGCGACGTGGTCATCGTGGCTGGCTGCGGGATCGACAACTGCGGCAGCCAGGACTCCGAGCATGACGGTATCCACCGCTTTTTCGTCGGCAAGAACGCAAAGGTCAAATACGTGGAGAAGCACTACGGCTCCGGCGACGGGGAGGGCAAGCGCATCCTGAATCCGGTTACGGAAGTGTACATGGAAGAGGGAAGCTCCATGGAGATGGAGATGGTGCAGATCAAGGGAGTGGACTCCACAGAGCGCACCACAAAGGCAGAACTGAAG
>JAFUUR010000063.1 GCA_017477695.1 Oscillospiraceae bacterium
CGCCGCGCCGCGGAGCGAATCTCCGAGGCAGAGCTGAGGGATATGCGCAATATCATCGACCTGCAGCGCTTTTACGCACAGAAGGGGGACAGCGAAAGCTCCACGCAGATCCGCAATCTGGACTCACAGTTCCACGATCTGCTGTACCGCTGCAGCGGCAGCCGGGTATATTACAACGTCCTGCACTCGCTGCACAAAAAGATCGAGAAGTTTCGCATGGCCTCCGTCAGCAAGCACGGGCGCGCGATGCAGTCCATCGAGGAGCACGAGAAGATCTATCAGGCGCTGGCGGCGCACGACGGGGATCTTGCCTATGCGGAGGCGGTCGCACATATGAGCAACGCCCGAGACAGCATGAAAGGAATGGAACTTTGATATGGGGCTGAACCTTGCACAGAAGATCATCCGGAGCCATTTGGTCGGCGGCAGCATGGAGCCCGGCGCGGAGGCGGCGCTCCGGATCGACCAGACGCTGACCCAGGACGCGACCGGCACCATGGCCTATCTCGAATTCGAGGCCATGGGCATCGACCGGGTGCGCACCGAGCGCTCCGTCGCTTATATCGATCACAACACGCTGCAGTCCGGTTTTGAGAACGCTGACGACCACCGGTATATCCAAAGCGTGGCGAAAAAGCACGGCGTGTGGTTCTCGCGGCCGGGCAACGGCATTTGCCATCAGGTGCATCTGGAGCGCTTCGGCGTCCCGGGCAAGACGCTGATCGGCTCCGACAGCCATACTCCAACGGCCGGCGGCCTCGGCATGCTGGCCTTCGGAGCGGGCGGGCTGGACGTGGCCGTCGCCATGGGCGGCGGCGCGTATTATATCAACATGCCGCAGGTGATCCGCGTCGAGCTGACGGGGGCGCTGCGCCCCTTCGTCACGGCGAAGGACGTGAGCCTTGAGATCCTGCGCATCCTCACGGTCAAGGGCGGCGTGGGCCGGATCATCGAGTGGGGCGGCGACGGCGTGAAAACGCTGAGCGTGCCGGAACGCGCCACCATCACCAACATGGGCGCGGAGCTCGGAGCGACAAGCTCCATTTTCCCGTCGGACGAGGTCACGCGCGCCTTCCTCAGCGCGCAGGGGCGCGAGGCGGATTACGTGCCCCTGGCTCCCGATCCGGACGCCGAATACGAGCGCGTGATCGCGATCGATCTCAGTGCCCTGGAGCCCTTGATCGCCTGCCCGCACATGCCGGACAACGTCGTGCCCGTGCGCAGTCTGAAGGGCGTGAAGGTCGACCAGGTATGTATCGGCTCCTGCACGAACTCTTCGCTTTACGACATGCTGAAGGCGGCCGCGCTCTTAAAGGGCAGGACCGTCGCTCCGGGCGTGAGCATGTCCGTCTCGCCCGGTTCCCGGCAGGTGCTCACCATGCTGGCAGACTGCGGGGCTCTCACGGATATCCTCTCCTCCGGCGCCCGGCTCCTGGAGTGTGCCTGCGGGCCCTGCATCGGCATGGGCTTCTCGCCCAATTCCGGCGGCGTCAGCCTGCGGACCTTCAACCGCAATTTCGAGGGCCGCAGCGGGACGCGGGATGCGCGCGTCTACCTCGTCTCACCCGAGACGGCCGTGGCGTCCGCGCTGACGGGCGAGATCACCGATCCGCGCAGCCTCGGCCTCGACAAGCTGGACGTACAGCTTCCCACGCGCTTCCGCGTGGACGACAGCGCCATCCTGCCGCCTGCTTCGCCCATGGAGGCGGCGCAGGTGGAGGTGCTGCGCGGACCCAATATCAAGGCCGTGCCGGAGGGCCGCCCCGTAAGCGACTGCATCGAAGCGGAGTTGACGCTCAAGGTGGGTGACAATATCACCACCGACCACATCATGCCAGCAGGCGCGAAGGTGCTTCCGTACCGCTCCAACGTTCCGAAGATCTCCGAGTTCTGCTTCGAGGTCTGCGACAAGACCTTCGCCGAGCGGGCGAAGGCGGCGGGGCAGAGCATCCTCGTGGGCGGCGTGAACTACGGGCAGGGCTCCTCCCGCGAGCACGCGGCCTTGGCGCCGCTGTATCTGGGCGTACGCGCGGTGATCGCCAAGAGCTTCGCGCGCATCCACGCCGCGAACCTCATAAACGCCGGGATCATGCCGCTCTGCTTCGCGGATCCCGCGGATTACGATAAGCTGGAGCAGGGACAGACGCTGCGCATCGCGGATATCTACGCCGGGATGGACAGCGGAGAGATGATACTGGAAGCCGGACAGCTGCGTATCCCGCTGCGCTGCGCCTTTACCGAGCGGCAGAAGGCCGTGCTCAAGGCCGGCGGGCTGTTGAATTACACGAGAGAGGAGAGCCTCTGATGGAAGATCTGATCAGCGCCGCCGCGGCGCAGTTTGAATCGCTCCTGCGCGAGCAGCTCGCGAGACAGGAGAGAATGGAGAAGGGCGCCGCCAGGAAAGATTTCGCCTCCGCGGGGACGATCACGATCGGCCTCATCGACGGGGACGGCATCGGCCCCATCATCATGCGCGAGGCAAGGCGCGTCCTGGCAAAGCTGCTTGAGGAGGAGATCGCCTCCGGCTGGGTCGTCCTGCGGGAGATCGAGGGCCTCACACTCGAGAACCGCGAGGCGAAAGGGCAGGCGGTGCCGGACGAGGTGCTCACCGCGATCCGCGGCTGCGACGTGCTGCTCAAGGGCCCCACGACGACGCCCAAGGGCGGTACGCTCGAAAGCGCAAACGTCGCATTGCGGCGCGAGCTGGACCTCTATGCGAACGTGCGTCCCGTAGCGGTGCCGGAGGAGGGGATCGACTGGATCTTCTTCCGGGAGAACACCGAGGGCGAGTACGCACTCGGCAGCCGGGGGATCGAGATCCCGGGGAAGCTGTGTATGGACTTTAAGGTGACGACCGACGCCGGCACGCGGCGCATCGCCCGCACGGCCTTCGAGTACGCGCGCGCCAACGGCAAGACCAATGTCGCCATCGTCACCAAGGCCAACATTATGAAGAAGACGGACGGCAGCTTTTCCCGCATCGCACGTGAAGTGGCGGCAGATTACCCGGAGATCGAGGTCGAGGACTGGTACGTGGACATCATGTCCGCAAACCTCGTGAACCCGGCCGTGCGCAGCAAGTTCCAGGTCTTCCTGCTGCCGAACCTCTACGGGGATATCATAACGGACGAGGCGGCGCAGCTCCAGGGTGGCGTCGGCACGGCCGGCAGCGCCAATATCGGCGACAGCTGTGCCATGTTTGAAGCCATCCACGGCTCCGCGCCGCGGAAGATCGCAAACGGCGAGGGTGAATACGCCAATCCCGCCAGCATCATCAAGGCGGCGGAGCTGCTGCTGCGGCACGTCTGCATGGCCGACAAGGCGGATAAGCTTGCCGCGGCGATGCGGGTCTGCACGGAGACGGAGAGGCGCGTCGTCGTCACCGGACACAGGGATGGGGCGACCTGCGCTGCGTTCGGCGACTACCTGCTGGAAAAGCTCTGACGGGCGGAAAACAGAGACCGGGCGGCCATACGGCCGCCCGGTCTCTGTTTTCGATTCTTCGTATTCTGTCACTTCGCGTAGATCAGCCCGACGATCCAGTTGGAAAAACGCCTGGGCAGGAGCTTTGCCAGCACGGCGGCGCCCTTGTAAGCGGTTCCCAGCGCCACCAGGGGCTTGCTGTGTTCCTTCAGCGCCATCTTGGCCACGTAGGCGCCCGCGTAGGCAGGGCTCATGCCGCCGCGCTCGTCCTTCTCCATGACGGCGACGGAGCGCTCGATCCGACCGGCGTAAATATCGTCCCCGTCGGCGGACTTTTTGCGCGCGTCGGTAAAGCCGGAGGCGATATCGCCCGGCATGACGGCGCAGACGGTGATGCCGAAGGGGCGCACCTCGTTCTGCAGGGCGAGCACGTAGGCGTTGATGGCCGCCTTGCTGACCGAATACCAGAGCTGGAAGGGGATCGGCAGGATGCCCGCGATCGAGCTCATGCACACGATCCGCCCCGAGCCTTGCCTGCGCATGGCGGGGAGCACTGCGCGCGTGGCGTTGTCCATGCCGTAAAGATTCAGCTCGAGCTGAGCGTGCGCGTCCTCGCTTTTGGTGAGCTCCGCGGCGCCGGAGATACCGAATCCCGCGTTATTGACCAGGATGTCGATCCGCCCTTCGCGCTGCAGCACCGTATCCACGGCAGCTCTGACCTGGGCCTCGTCGGTCATGTCCGCGCTCAGGTGGGTGACGCCCTCCGCGGCCTTCTCGTGGCGCGACAGCTCGTAGACCGTGCAGCCCGCGTCCCGCAGGGCGGCGGCCGTGCAGCGGCCGATCCCGCCGCTGCCTCCCGTTACGATGGCGACCTTCTTCATATGCATCCCTCGTTTCTGTCTGTTTTGGCTGATTTTACACTACCTTGCCTCTCCCGTCAAGAGCGGCTGACGAGGAAGGAAAAGTGCGATCTTAAGGATTTGCCCCATTGCGAACCCATCGATGCTGTGATACAATAGCCGCAGCTTACGTATGGAGTAGTGGAAATGATCGCGTGGCTCACCGGGACGACCTTTGGAAAGTTCATATCGACGCTGTTTATCTCCATGGTCCCCGTGATCGAACTGCGCGTGGGTCTGCCTTACGGGATCGCGCTCGGCCTGGCGTATCCTTTGGCCCTGACGGCCGCTGTCGTGGGGAACATGATCCCAGTGCCGTTCATCATCATTTACATCCGGCGCATTTTCGCCTGGCTGCGGGAGCACTGGGCTCGCCTGGACGGATTGATCACCCGCCTGGAAAAGCGAGCCGACGGCAAGAGCGAGGCCGTGCAGAAGTACGGTGCGTGGGGCCTGCTGCTGCTCGTGGCGATCCCCCTGCCGGGGACGGGCGCCTGGACGGGCGCGCTGGTCGCGGCGCTGCTGCGGATGCGCCTCAAACGCGCCGTGCCGGTGATTTTTGCCGGCGTGTGCATAGCCGCGGGCATCATGACGGCCGTGACCCTCGGCGTCATCCATATCTTCTGACGGCGTGTCCGAGACCACAAAACACGGTTCGGGCGGGCGCTTCCGAGAAGACAAGCGCAGATTGAATTGTTGGACGACTGCCAGGGAGAAAACCAGGAAGCCTACAGGAAGCATTCAGCGTTCCTGTAGGCTTCTTTTTAGCTTGGCATAGAGAACGAAGCACAGGATACGCCGTCCAGTCTTTACCGAGTCAAGGACCTGCCTCAGGATCGGATCGCCCACGCAGCGTTCGTTTCCGGTAAACTGTTTGAGCGATATAGTCAAAGGAACTGTTTGGACGATAAAGAGGATCAAGGAGCCCGCCATAGGGATTCCAATTATATCGAGACTCCTCCGTGTCGATCGGATAATCGAGAAGGCCCCAGATCGTGA
>JAFUUR010000009.1 GCA_017477695.1 Oscillospiraceae bacterium
AGCACCAGGCGCTGGAGGCCGCGCTCGCGGAGTATCTGGGCTGTGAGCCGCCGGTGCTCTTTACCAACGGCCACCTCGCCCTCGAGAACGTGCTCGAGGCCTTCGGCCTGCACGGGGAGATCATCACCACTCCCTTCACCTTCGCCTCCACGACGCACGCCATCGTCCGCTGCGGCTGCACGCCGGTCTTCTGCGACATCGAGCCGGAGCACTATACGCTCGACCCCGCGAAGCTCGAGGCGCTCATTACGGAGCGCACCGTGGCCATCCTGCCGGTGCACGTTTACGGCAACCTCTGCGACGTGGACGCCATCGGCGCCATCGCCGGGCGGTACGGCCTGCCCGTCATCTACGACGCGGCGCACAGCTTCGGCGTCTTCCGCAACGGGGTAAGCTCGGCAAGCTTCGGAGACGCCGCCATGTTCAGCTTCCACGCCACCAAGGTGTTCCACAGCATCGAGGGCGGCGCGGTCTGCTGCCGGGACGCGGCCCTGCGCGAGCGCCTGTGCGATCTGAAGAACTTCGGCATCCACGGCCCGGAGGACGTGCCCTTCGTCGGCGGCAACGCGAAGATGAACGAGTTCGCCGCGGCCATGGGCCTGTGCAGCCTGCGCCACCTCGACGGCGAGATCGAAAAGCGCCGCCGCGCCGCCCTGCGCTACGACGAGCGCCTCGGCGGTGTGCCCGGACTGAAGCTCAACCGCATCGCCGAGGGCGTGCAGGCAAACTACGCTTACTATCCCGTGGTGTTCGACGGCTTCCGCCGCGACCGGGACGCCGTTTTCGAAAAGCTCGCCGCGCACGATATCATCGCGCGCAAATACTTCTACCCGCTGACCAACAGCTTCGCCTGCTACGCGGGGCGGCCCGGCTTCGACCCGGCCGCGACGCCGCTGGCCGCGCACATGGCCGCGCGCGTGCTGACCCTGCCCCTGTATGCGGATCTCTCCCTCGAGGACGTGGACCGCATCTGCGATATCATCCTGGAGTGAGACTATGCGCCCGATCCTGAAAAACAAGCTCTATCTATATCTGACGGAGTTCTTCGCCGGCATGTCGGTCATGGCGGTGGAGCTGGGCGCGAGCCGCCTGCTCGCGCCGTATTTCAGCTCCTCGCAGATCGTGTGGACCATCATCATCGGCACCATCATGATCGCCATGGCCCTCGGCAACATCTACGGCGGCCGCAAGGCCGACAGGGACCCCGATCCGGACAAGCTCTACCGGCGCATCACCGTCGCCGCCGTGTGGATCGCACTGATCCCGGTCGTCGGCAAATATGTGATCCTCGGCATCTCCGCCCTGCTCATCTTCTCCGTCAACAGCAACTTCCTCATCTGGGCGGCCTTCGCCGCCTGCATGGTGATCTTCGTGTTCCCGCTGTTCCTGCTCGGCACGGTGACGCCCTCCCTCGCCAAATACACCATGGAAAACCTCGAGGACAACGCCCGCATCGTCGGCACGCTCGGCGCGGCCAACACCATCGGCAGCATCATCGGCACCTTCGTGCCCACCTTCGTGACCATCCCCGCCGTGGGCACCTCCGTGACCTTTCTGATCTTCGCCGGGATCCTGCTGGCCCTGGCGCTCATCTACTTCATCAGCGGCAAGGTCAAAAGCGGCGGCGCAGCAGCGGCCGTACTGATCTTCCTCGCCAGCTGCGTGCTGGGCCACGGCAGCAGCTTTGCCTTCTGGAAGGACGATCTGGTCTTCGAGGGCGAGTCCATTTACAACTATCTGCAGGTGGAGGATACCGACAGCAGCGTCATCCTCTCCACCAACGTCCTCTTCGGCGTGCAGTCCATCCGCATGAAGGAAGAGGGCCTGACCGGCATGTACTACGATTACGCCCTGGCGGCCCCGTTCATGGCGGGCGCGGGGGAGCGGCAGGCGGCGGGGGAGCCGCTGGAGCTGCTGATCCTCGGCATGGGCACCGGCACCTACGGCAGCCAGTGCACCCGCTATTTCCCGGAGATCCGTGTGGAGGGCGTGGAGATCGACGCGCGCATCACCGACCTTGCACACGCGTACTTTGCCCTGCCGGAGGACGTGCCCGTCGCCACGTATGACGGCCGGGCCTACCTCAACGCCGTGGATAAACGCTACGACGTCATCATGGTCGACGCCTATCAGGACATCACCATCCCCTTCCAGATGTCCTCGCTCGAGTTCTTCACCCTCGTGCGCGAGCATCTGCGCCCCGGCGGGGTCATGGTGGTCAACATGAACATGCGCGGGCAGAAGGAGGGCAACATCAACCAGTACCTGGCCGACACCATCTCCCACGTCTTCTCCGAGGTGTACACGGTGGACGTGGCCCGCAGCACCAACCGCGAGCTCTTCGCCTCGAACGAGCCGGACATGCTCGCCGTCATGGAGCGCAACGCCGCTCTCTGTGAGAACGCGGAGCTGCGCGGCATGCTCGGCCGCATCGCCGAGGGGCTCTCCCCCTATGAGCCCGGCGGCTACCTCATGACCGACGACCGCGCCCCGGTGGAGCTGCTGGGCATGCAGGTCATCGACGATCTGATCCGCGACGAGGTGGCGTATTACAAAGACGTCTACGAGGCGTACGGCCTCGAGGGCGTGATCAACGGGCTGTGACACGGGGCCGCGCGCTGTCGATTGACGGGCGCGGCCGCGTCTTATATAATGAAAGCGGCATTTCGACAAAAAAAGGACAAAGAGGAGGATGCTTTTTGGAAGTAAGACAAAACCTGATCCAGCTCTGCGAGAAGATCAACGACGGCCACTACAAGATCACGCCGGACTGCGCGGAGTACAAGCTCTTCGAGCAGTGGATCACCGACGAGCAGATCGCCGTCATGCTCGCCCTGACCAGCATGAAGCCGGCCTTCGTCCCCTTCATCGCGCGCAAGGCGAAGCTGCCCGTCAAACGCACGCGGGAGATCCTGCGCGAGATCACGGATATCGGCCTGGTCGTGCAGGTCGTCGTCCCGAAGGTCGGGCTGGAGATCTATCTTCTGCCGCCCTACACCCCCGGCATCTTTGAGTTTCTGCTAATCAACGAAAAATTCTGTCTTGCGCACCCCGAGATCGCCTACGCCTTCGAGCAGCACGCGACCACCAGTCAGATCGAGCACGCCCCCAACACGCCGATGGGCGCGGGCATCATGCGCGTCATCCCCGTCGAGAGCGCCATCCCCGCCGAGGCCAGGCAGATCGACAACGAGAGCTGCAACAAGTACATCGAGGACAATGACGGCCACATCAGCGTGACACCCTGTCAGTGTCGGCGCGTGCGCCGTCTGATGGGCGAAGGCAGCGGCGACCTGGACGAGGGCTACTGTCTTTTCATGGGCCACGTGGGCGACATGTTCAACCGCACCGGCAAGGGTCACCCCGTCTCCGTGGAGGAAGCCAAGGAGATGATCCGCAAGTTCGAGGAGCGCGGCTGCGTCCATCAGATCACGACGCTGCACCAGGGCGAGACCTTCGCCATCTGCAACTGCATGCCGGAGAGCTGCCTGGCACTGGGCGTCTCGCAGTACTACAACACCCCCGCCACCTCCAAGAGCAACTACGTGGCCGAGATCGACCAGGACAAGTGCGTCGCCTGCGGCCAGTGCACCGACCGCTGCGCAAACAACGCCATCCAGATGGGGCAGAAGCTCTGCGCCAAGACCCCGATCGAGCACAAGCCCGCGGATCTGCCGGACGATATCGAGTGGACGCCGGAGCACTGGAACCCGGAGCACCGCACGAACCGCGAATACATCGCCCCCGAGGGCACCGCGCCCTGCAAGACCGCCTGCCCCGCGCACATCGCCGTGCAGGGCTACGTCAAGCTCGCCGCGCAGGGCCGCTACCTCGAGGCCCTGGAGCTGATCAAGAAGGAGAACCCGCTGCCCGCCGTCTGCGGCCGTATCTGCAACCGCAGGTGCGAGGACGAATGTACCCGCGCCCGGCTGGACAAGGCCGTCGCCATCGACGAGGTCAAGAAGTTCATCGCCGACAAGGAGCTCGACCGCTCCACCCGCTTCGTGCCGAAGAAGCTGTACGACTACAGCGATAAGAAGATCGCCGTCATCGGCGCCGGCCCCGCCGGCCTGAGCTGCGCCTACTTCCTCGCGGCCGACAATTATCAGGTCACCGTTTTCGACAAAAACGAGCTGCCCGGCGGCATGCTGCGCTACGGCATCCCGTCCTTCCGCCTGGAGAAGACCGTGCTCGACGCGGAGATCGATGTGCTCAAGGAGCTGGGCGTCGTGTTCCGCTGCGGTGTCGAGGTCGGCAGGGACGTGACCATCCAGCAGCTGCGCGAGCAGGGCTACGACGCGTTCTACCTCGGCATCGGCGCGCAGAAGTCCGCTTCGCTCGGCATCCCCGGCGAGGAGCTGGAGGGCGTCTGGGGCGGCATCGACTTCCTGCGTGAGGTCAACGCCGGCGCACGGCCCGCCATCGGCAAAAAGGTCGTCGTGGTCGGCGGCGGCAACGTCGCCATGGACGTTGCGCGCACGGCCGTGCGCCTGGGCGCCGAGGTCACCGTGGCCTACCGCCGCAGGGAGAGCGATATGCCCGCCGATCCGGCCGAGGTCGCCGAGGCGAAGGAAGAGGGCGTGCAGTTCCTCTTCGAGCACCGCCCCGCGCAGATCGAGGGCGCGGACGGGCACGTCACCGCGCTGGTCTGCGACGCGGGCCGCATCGAGTGTGACGCCATCCTCGCCGCCATCGGCCAGCGCATCGAGCTGGGCGGGCTGGATCTCGGCGAGCTCAAGACCGACGAAAAGGGCCGCGTCGAGGCGGACGGCTTCACCTACCAGACTGCACAGGAGGACATCTTCGTCGGCGGCGACGCCTTCACCGGCCCGAAGTTCGCCATCGACGCGATCGCGCAGGGCAAGCAGGGTGCCATTTCCATCCACCGCTACGTACACGAGGGGCAGAGCCTCGTCATCGGGCGCGACCGGCTGACCTACCGCGCCTTCGACAAGGACAACGTCAACTTCGACACCGTCAGCCGCGACTGCGACAAGGCGGCGCGCCAGATCCCCGGCAAGGACGCCGCGAAGGCCTCCACCTTCCGGGACGACCGGCTCACCTTCACCGAGGAGCAGCTCAGGCAGGAGACCGCCCGCTGCCTCGGCTGCGGCGCTTCCTTCGTCGATCCCAACAAGTGCCTGGGCTGCGGCGTGTGCACCACCCGCTGCAAGTTCGACGCCATCCACCTGCGCAAGCGCACCAACGTGGAGAGCATCGACTACTTCGACCGCCCGAAGGTGCTGCCTGAATTCATCGCCGAGCGACAGAAAAAAATCGAAATCCGCAGGATGCGCGAGCGCTGAGCGCGCGCATCCCGCAGCGCCCCGCTCCGCGGGGCGGGACCCGGCGCCCGGAAGCTGCAAAGCGGCTTCCGGGCGCTTTCGCTTTATCCTGCAAATAATGCTTGACAAAGGTGGTTAGATATACTAAACTATACTTCGGTTAGAAAATGCTAACTATCGGGCGCCCGGAGAGGGCGCCGCAAAGGAGGTCGCTTTATGATGCCGCTTCTGCTCTCCAGTCCCGGAGAAGAGAACATCATTCGCAGGATCGGCGGGAACCCCGAGACGAAAAAGCACCTGGAGGACATGGGCTTCGTCGCAGGCTGCCCCGTGACCGTCATCTCGACGATCGGAGGCAATCTGATCGTCAAGGTCAAGGAGTCCCGTGTCGCGATCAGCCGTGAAATGGCCGGAAAAATCATGATCTAAGGAGGAGAGAGGAATGAGGACCCTCAGAGACGCCGCGATCGGCGAGACCGTCAAGGTCGTCAAGCTGCACGGCGAAGGCGCGGTCAAGCGCCGCATCATGGACATGGGCATCACCCGTGGGATCGAGGTCTACGTGCGCAAGGTCGCGCCGCTCGGCGATCCGATCGAGGTCAACGTGCGCGGCTACGAGCTGTCGCTGCGCAAGGCCGACGCCGAGATGATCCAGATCGAAGAGGCCGCGCAGGCCGAGTAAAAATTTTGCCGTATCGTTAGAGGCTTTTAACCGAAGGAGTGGAAGACATGGACAAACAGATCCGCATCGCGCTTGCCGGCAACCCCAACTGCGGAAAGACGACGCTGTTCAACGCCCTGACCGGCACCACCCAGTACGTGGGCAACTGGCCGGGCGTCACCGTGGAGAAGAAGGAGGGCAAGCTGCAGAAGCACGAGGACGTGATCGTCACCGACCTGCCGGGCATCTACTCGCTCTCCCCCTATACGCTGGAGGAGGTCGTGGCGCGCAATTATCTCATCGAGGAGCGGCCGGACGTGATCCTGAACATCGTGGACGGCACGAACCTCGAGCGCAACCTCTATCTCACCACCCAGCTCACCGAGCTGGGGATCCCCGTCGTCATCGCGCTGAACATGATGGACCTCGTCAAGCGCAGCGGCGACAAAATCAACGTCGAGGAGCTCTCCCGCCAGCTCGGCTGCCGCATCGTGGAGATCTCCGCGCTCAAGCGCGAGGGCGTCACGGAGGCGGCGGAGGCCGCCATCGCCGCGGCCCGGGGCGTCAAGACCGTCCCGATGCACACCTTCTCCGGCGTGGTGGAGCACGCGCTGGCCCACATCGAGGAGGTCACCGTGCACGGTCTGCCCGAGGAGCAGCAGCGCTGGTACGCCATCAAGCTCTTCGAGCGCGACGAGAAGGTGCGCGAAAAGCTGCACCTGAGCGAGGCGACGCTCGCCCACATCGAGAGAGACATCGCCGCCGCCGAGGCCGAGCTCGACGACGACGCCGAGAGCATCATCACCAACGAGCGCTACGTCTACATAGGCCAGATCATCAAGGGCTGCTACAAAAAGGCGGGCCAGGGCCTGCTCTCCCGCTCAGACAAGATCGACCGGGTCGTCACCAACCGGGTCCTGGCCCTGCCCATCTTCGCCGTCGTCATGTTCCTGGTCTACGCCCTCGCGATGGGCGCGCCCATCGGCGACGGGGGGATCGCCGTCGGCACCTTCCTGACCGACTGGGCCAACGACGTGCTGGGCAGCGCCTGGCTGCAGGATGGCTCCCGGGCCCTGTTGGAGAGCTGGGGCGTCACCGAGTGGCTCGTCGGCCTGATCTCGGACGGCATCCTGGCCGGCGTCGGCGCCGTGCTGGGCTTCGTGCCGCAGATGCTGGTGCTGTTCCTCATGCTCTGCATCCTGGAGGACTGCGGCTACATGGCCCGCATCGCCTTCATCATGGACCGGATCTTCCGCCGCTTCGGCCTGTCCGGCAAATCCTTCATCCCCATGCTGGTGGGCACCGGCTGCGGCGTGCCGGGCGTCATGGCCTCGCGCACGATCGAGAACGAGCGTGACCGCCGCATGACCATCATGACCACCTGCTTCATCCCCTGCGGCGCCAAGATGCCCATCATCGGGCTGATCGCCGGCGCCCTCTTCGGCGGCTCCACCTGGATCGCCACCTCCGCTTATTTCATCGGCGTGGCGGCCATCATCGTCTCCGGCGTCATGCTCAAGAAGACCCGGATGTTCGCGGGCGACCCGGCGCCCTTCGTCATGGAACTGCCCGCCTACCACGTGCCCTCCCTGGGCAACGTCCTGCGCGGCACCTGGGAGCGCGGCTGGTCCTTCATCAAGCGCGCGGGCACCGTCATCGTGCTCAGCTCCATCGTCATCTGGTTCCTGTCCAGCTTCGGCACGGTCAACGGCCGCTTCGGCATGGTGGACGACCTGTTCGAGGATGAAGAGCTGGTCACCGGGGAATACGTGGCCGTCGTCGCCGACCGCATGGGCATCCCCGAGGACGAGGTCGTCCCCATGGACGATTCCGTGCTGGCGGCCGTGGGCAACGCCGTCGCGCCCGTGTTCAAGCCCCTCGGCTTCGGCTCCTGGAAGCCCACCGTCGCCACCGTGACCGGTCTCGTGGCCAAGGAGGAGGTCGTCGGCACCTTCGGCGTGCTGTACAACTACGACGCCGCGGCCGAGCAGGCCGTGGACGAGGAGACCGGCGAGCTCCTGTTCGACGAGGACGGCGAGCCCGTCATGGAGGAGCTGGACGAGGAGGGCTCCCAGGTCTGGGCCAACGTCGAGGACGACTTCAACAAGTTCTCCGGCGGGCATGGCCGCCGCGCCGCCTTCTCCTTCATGCTCTTCAACCTCCTCTGCGCCCCCTGCTTCGCGGCCATGGGCGCCATCAAGCGGGAGATGAACAGCCGCAAGTGGACCTGGTTCGCCATCGGCTACATGTGCGTATTCGCCTACGCCGTAGCGCTCATGGTCTATCAGATCGGCGGCCTGTTCGCGGGCGGGCTGAGCATCCCGGGGCTGATCGCCGCGCTGGTGCTGCTGGCGCTGATGCTCGTCCAGCTCTTCAAGCCCTATAAGGAAGCGAAGACGCTCACCGTCGGGTGATCCGTCGAACCGTCACGACTCGCAGAAAGGAGGTATCCCATGCTTGCATGGCTGACCGGCAATCTCATCAACATCGCGCTCATCGCTGTGATCGCCGCGGTCGTCGCCCTGATCGTTCGGGGCATGATCCGCGACAGACGGGCGGGGAAGTCCTCCTGCGGAGGAAGCTGCGCCGGCTGCGGCGTCTGCTCCGGCTGTGCCGGCGCCGCGGCCTGCCCCTCCCGCCGCACAACGGAGATCGGAGGAAAACCATGATCCAAACCACCGTGAAAGTCGACGGCATGATGTGCGGCATGTGCGAGGCGCACGTCAACGACGCCGTCCGCAAGGCCTTCCCCGTCAGGAAGGTCAGCTCCTCGCACGGCCGCGGCGAGACCGTGATCCTCAGCGAGGACGCGCTCGACGAGCAGAAGCTGCGCGCCGCCATCGACGCGACCGGCTACACCGTCACCGCCGTCACCGCGGCGCCCTATACCAAAAAGGGCTTTCGCCTTTTCGGCTGAACCCCGCGCAAAAACGCGCCGCCCGGTCCTGAGACCGGGCGGCGCGTTCGTTTTACGCGGCGCTTTACGCGCCGAAGAGCACGCTGCGCAGCAGCGCGAGCAGCAGCAGGTGGGCGGGGTAAAAGGCGTAGAAGAACCAGCGCGAGGGCTGGCGGCCCTTCTCCCCGCGATAGAGGCACACGAGCGGCAGCCCGGCCAGCGCCCACCACTCCAGCCGCGAGCTGAGCAGCAGCGCGGGGAGCATGGCGAGCCAGCGCAGGGCGTACCAGAGCGTCTCGCCGCCCGCCTGCGGGAAGCGCTCCCGCAGCCAGGTCACGGCGTAGGCCAGCTCCAGCGCGAGCACGCC
>JAFUUR010000064.1 GCA_017477695.1 Oscillospiraceae bacterium
AAGCAAACTGCGTGAGTGCATCGACCACAACTTTATCGTTGAGGGCGACCTGCGCCGCCAGACCGCGCTTGACATCAAGCGCCTGACCGAGATCGGCTGCTACCGCGGTCTGCGTCATCGCCGCGGCCTGCCCGTGCGCGGCCAGCGGAGCAAGACCAATGCCCGCACCCGCAAGGGCCCGAAACGCACCATCGCGAATAAGAAGAAGTAAGGAGGGATATGCAACATGGCACAGGCTAAGAAGAAAGTCAGAACTCGCAGAAGAGAGCGCAAGAATATTGAAAAGGGCCAGGTTCATATCAGCTCTTCCTTCAACAACACCATGGTCACCGTGACCGATACCCAGGGCAACGCCATTTCCTGGGCCTCCGCCGGTGGCCTCGGTTTCCGTGGAAGCAAGAAGTCTACCCCCTTTGCCGCTCAGACCGCCGCTGAGACTGCCGCCAGAGCAGCCATGGAGCACGGCCTGAAGACCGTCGAAGTGTTCGTCAAGGGACCCGGCTCCGGCCGCGAGGCTGCCATCCGCGCCCTGCAGACCGCCGGTCTCGAAGTCACGATGATCAAGGACGTTACCCCCATTGCGCACAATGGCTGCCGTCCTCCGAAACGTCGTCGCGTATAAGAAAGGGAGGATAGACTGTTATGGCTAAGAACAGAGAGCCCATTGCGAAGCACGCAAAGGCCCTGGGCATCAGCCCGGCCGTCATGGGCTATAACAAGAAGAATACTACCCGCAACAGCAACAGCCAGGTCAGACGGAAGAAGTCCGAGTATGCCACGCAGCTGCAGGAGAAGCAGAAGGTGAAGTTCATCTACGGCGTTCTGGAGAAGCAGTTCCGCGGCTACTACGAGAAGGCCGTCCGCATGCCCGGCAAGGCCGGCGACAACCTGCTGATCCAGCTCGAGAACCGTCTGGACAACGTCGTGTTCCGTCTGGGCTACGCCGCCACCCGCCGCGAGGCCCGTCAGATGGTCAACCACGGCCACTTCACCGTCAACGGCAAGAAGGTCAACATCCCCAGCTACCAGGTCAAGCCCGGTATGGTCATTGCCCTCAAGGAGAGCAGCCGCGGCATCCAGCGCTTCAGAGACAACGTGGAGGTCAACTCCTCTCTGGTCGTCCCGAAGTGGCTTGAGTTTGACGCTGCCAACCTGATCGGCAAGGTCGTTGCTGCGCCTACGAGAGAGGATATCGACTTCCCCGTCGAAGAGCGCCTCATCGTCGAGTTGTACTCCAAGTAACAAAGACACCCTCAAATTGGTAAGCTGAAACACCGCGCTGCGCTTTCCCGCGCAAATTGAATAAGGAGGGTACTATAACTATATGATCGAAATTAAGAAGCCGCGCATCGAGTGCATCGAAACACCCGCAGACAGCTCCTACGGCAAATACATCGTGGAGCCTCTGGAACGCGGCTACGGCACAACGCTTGGTAACTCTCTTCGCAGGGTACTCCTTTCCTCTCTTCCCGGCACCGCGTGCACCAGCATCAAGATCGCCGGCATCCAGCACGAGTTTTCCACCATCCCCGGCGTCAAGGAAGACGTGACGGAGATCGTGCTCAACGTCAAGAGCATCATCGCCCGTCTCCACAGCGACGGCCCCAAGACCGTCTATATCGAGGCCTCCGGCGAGGGCCTGGTCACCGCCGGCGACATCAAGGCGGACGCGGAGGTGGAGATCCTCAACCCCGAGCAGCCGATCGCGACGCTCGGGCCTGACGGCGCGCTGAACATGGAACTGGTCCTCGACCACGGCCGGGGCTACGTATCCGCCGAGAAGAACAAAAACCCGCAAATGGCCATCGGCACCATCCCGGTGGACTCCATTTACACCCCGGTTCTGAAGGTCAACTACACGGTGGAGAACACCCGTGTAGGCAACCAGACCGATTTTGACAAGCTCACCATCGAGGTGTGGACGGACAAGACCATGGCCGCCCGTGACGCTTTGTCTCTTGGCGCAAAGATCCTTTGCGACCATTTCTCGCTTTTCACCGATCTGTCCGATACCATCGGCAGCAACTCCACCGTCGTCGAAAAGGTCGAAAAGGAGCCCGACACCGTGCTCAAGATGACCATCGAGGAGCTGGATCTGTCCGTGAGGAGCTTCAACTGCCTCAAACGCGCCAATATCAATACTGTCGAGGACCTGGTCAGCAAGACCCAGGATGAGATGATCAAGGTCCGCAACCTCGGCCGCAAGTCCCTCGAAGAGGTGGAGCATAAGCTCACCATGATGGGCCTGTCCCTGGCCAGTGAGGACAATCAGTAAGGAGGAAATGCTATTATGCCCGGAACTAGAAAACTCGGCAAGACCACCGCGCAGCGCATGGCTATGCTGCGCCAGCAGGTGACCGATCTGCTCGACAAGGGCCGGATGGAGACCACCATCACCCGCGCCAAGGAGATCGCCCCCAGGGCCGAGAAAATGATCACCCTTGGTAAGGATGCGGATCTCGCGTCCTACCGTCAGATGCTCAGCTTCATCACCCGCGAGGACGTGGCCAAGAAGGTCAAGGACGAGCTGGCCCCGAAGTATGCCGAGCGCAACGGCGGCTACACCCGCATCACCCGCATCGGCGTGCGCCGCGGCGACGCTGCCGAGATGGCCGTGATCGAGCTGGTGTGAGCCGGCTTTCACAAGCAGAATACGAAGCGAAAAACCGCTCCCGGAGCTCCGGGAGCGGTTTTTGCCGTGCAGGCCCCGCGCGGAACGGAGGCTGCTCGCGGGAGGGGCAAAAAACGCGGGAGAAAGGTGAAATACACAAAAGAGTGCTTGCATATTGTATGGAGATAGGTTAAAATATTTAATTGAGGAAATATAAGGAAACCTCATTTTTCTAACAATAAACGGTAAGCAATAAACGGTAAGTAAGGAGAGGAAAAGTATGAACCAGAACCTGCGCAAACGGCTGCTGAGCCTCCTTCTGGTCCTGACGATGCTGGCCTCCATGGTCCCCGCGGCGTTCGCCGCCGAGGTCACGGACGACGCGGAGCAGGTCGACTATGAGGAGACCGTGCAGCTCGAAGACCCCGCGGACGAGGCGGCTCCGGTTGACGAGACCGATCCGGCCGACGAAGCCGATCCGGCTGACGAGACCGATCCGGCTGACGAGACCGATCCGGCCGACGAGACCGATCCGGCCGACGAAGCCGATCCGGCTGACGAGACCGATCCGGCTGACGAGACCGATCCGGCCGACGAGACCGACCCGGCCGACGAGACAGATCCCGCGGAGGAGCCCGAGGACGAGGAAGACGCTGAGGAAGAGGACGAGCAGGAAGCCGCCCTCACGCTCGTGCGCTTCGTCTCCGCCCAGGAGCTGACGCTGACCGTCACCGGCCCGGAGGGAGAGATCGCCCCCGTGACCGAGGAGGAGATCGCGGCTTATCTCGCCGAGATCGAAGCGCCCGCCGAGATCGAGGCGCCTGCCGAGGCCGAGGAAGCGCCCGCGTTCGCCGCGGCCTATCTGCTCGCGCCCGGTGAATACGCCTATACCGCCGCGGCGGAGGGCTATGCCAGCCTGAGCGGCAGCTTCACCGTCACGGAAGAGACGGTCTGGGGCGAGACCATCGAACTCGCGCTCGAGGAGAGCGCGCTGCCCTACGGCTTCAAGGGCATGCCCGAGGGCTACGAGCTGTCCGACGAGGAGCTCGCGAAGAAACAGGACCTGGCCGACCACGACGTGGCCGCCATGCTGGAGCAGCTCAAGCCCGGCAGGGACTACGTTGAGGGCGAGGTCTTCTTCCTGGCCGAGAGCGAGGAATACGCGGCCATGGTGGCCGAGGCATACAGCGCGGAGCTCAAGAGCTACCGCTACGGCGTGGCCGTGCTGCAGCTGACGACGGCGACGACCCTCGAGGCCGTGACCGCCGCGGCGGATATGAGCCTGCCGCTGCCCGCCGTCGAGGCCAACCAGATCGCCGTGGTGGAGCCCGATTACGCCGAGGCGCCCGTGAGAGGCGATTACGGTATGAGCACCATGGCCGGCGAGCAGGTCAACACCCGCGAGAACTGGGAGAGCTGGTATGAGGGCTCCTCCAATCCCGACCCCTATCTGAGCGACCCGACTGCGTACGAGTATCAGTACCAGCACGACGTGGTCAACACCTACGAGGCCTGGGCCGTCACCAAGGGCTCCGGCGTCAAGGTCGCCGTCATCGACACCGGCGTCGCTACCCACGAGGATCTGACCGGCGTAACCAGAATCGATATCGGCAACGGCACCGGCACCAGCGGCGAGCACGGCACGCACGTGGCCGGCATCATCGCCGCAAAGGAGAGCAACGGCAAGGGCGGCGCGGGCATCGCCCCAGAAGCGGAAATCGTTGCCATCCTGACCAGCTTTGATGAGGCCGACATCGCCGCGGCCATTCGGGCCGCCGCACAGTCCGGAGCGAAGGTCATCAACATGAGCCTGGGCGGCGTGGCCTATAACCAGGCGATGAAGGACGCGCTGGAAGAGGCGATCCGTTACTACGGCGTCACGCCCGTCATCTCCATGGGCAACACCGGCAGCAACATCAAGAATTATCCCGCCGCCTACGCCATCCCGGGTCTGATCGCGGTCGGCTCCACGAACGAGGCCGGCAAGCGTTCCGCCTTCTCCACCTACGGCTCCTGGCAGGACGTGGCCGCGCCCGGCTCGGCCATCATGTCCACCTATCCGAACGGCACCGGCGATTACGGCAATAACAGCCAGTACGGCTTCATGAGCGGCACCTCCATGGCGGCACCCGTGGTCAGCGGCGTCGCGGCCCTGTACATCTCCATGAATTACGGTGCGAGCCCCGCCCAGGTCGAGAAGGCCATCAAAGCTGCCACGACCAACGGCGTCGTCGACGCGGCGAAGCTCTTCTCCGTCGACAAGACTGCCCCTGCCATTTGGGTCACGGACGGTGCGATCTATAACAGCGGTTCCATCAGCATCGGCGCCTCGTTTGCGGGCGAAGACGTCGTCTACACCCTCAACGGCAAAACGCCCGCCGTGAAGAACGGCGTCGTCACCGTCGGCACGAAATACACCTACGCGATCCCACTGACGGCGGCCAACGGCTTTACTCCCGGCAAGAAGGTGACCGTCAAGGCGATCCGCGTCAACAACCTCGGCGTGGCAAGCAAGGTCGCCACCAAGACCTTTACCGTGGGCTATGCCTATCCGACGAGCGTAAACCTCCTCACGCCTTATGTGGTGGCGGGCAAATCCGTGACGCTGCAGGCTGCCGTCGCGCCCGAAGGGGCGAAGCAGACGGTCACGTGGAGCCTCGTCTCCGCACCGAGCGGCGTCACGTTCAACGCCAAGACCGGCGTACTGAAAGCGTCGGCGAGCGCCAGCGGGATAATCGAACTGCGGCCAAACGTCCAGGGAGTCGATTTTGGTACGCTTCTCGTCAACATCATCCACGTCAACCCCGTCAAGAAGATCACGCTCAATATGAACAGCATGACCTTCAACCGCAGCTCGGGGACGCCCGAGACCCAGCGTGTGATCCCGACAGCGTGGGACGCGAACGACTCCACGGTCAATCCCGTGACCTTTACTTATACCAGCAGCAACAAGAAGGTCGCCACGGTCGACGCCAACGGCTACGTGACCGCGGTCGGCAAGGGCAAGGCCACCATCACCGTGAAGGCACAGGATGGTTCCAACGTCACGGCCAAATGCACCGTGATCGTCAATCAGCTCGTGACGCAGGTCGGCATCCAGGGCCTCGAGTACGCGGCCCCGGGCAAGAGCCTGACCTACAAGGCCGTCGTACAGCCCTCGAACGCCAACGACAAGTCGATCGTCTGGTCGGTCGACAGCAACCCGTACGGCGTCACCATCAACGCCGGCACCGGCAAGCTGACGGTGCCCGCCGGCACACCCAACGGCTCCGTGATCATCCGCGCGCGCAACGCCGCGAGCGCAAAAGAAGCCTCGATGGTCGTCAGGATCCGCCCGCTGACCACCTACGTGGACGGCGCCTATGTGATGGACACTGCATTCCGCGGCGGCGACTATACCTGGGATAAGGCTGGCAGAGCAAAGCAGGTAACGCTGTACTCCACCGATAAAGTGCCTGACGATTTCGGGCGGCATGACGACTGGGTGCAGCTCGACGTGTACAGCGACGCGCCGGAGCTCTACTGGTCCAGCAGCAATCCGAACGTCGCCACGGTGAGCTATAACGGCAGGGTGACGGCGGTCTCCGCCGGTACGGCGACCATCACCGCCAGCGCGCCCGACGCCAGCGGCAAGAAGGTCAGCGTCAAGATCCGGGTCATCAACCCGGCCTCCGGCGTGACGATCACCTCCGCCGGCCTCCTGACCGAGGACGGTTACAAGCTGCTCGGCTACGGCAAGTCCTGCAAGAACACCGCCAAGCTGGGCGACGCTTTCGGCAAGCCCTCCATCACCAAGGTCACCTGGGGCTATGAGGTAGGCGTTTACAACGGCGAAACGGAATTGTCTTACGTGGAGAACGAGATCAGGACCAAGAAGCTGGTCTCGGTCAATCAGTCCGGCACGGTCAGCGCGAAGAAGGGCCTCAAGACCTACGTGAACAGCTACGACGTCTACGTCTACGTCTACGCGGTGACGACGGACGGCACCGCCCTGTCCGACAGCATCACGTACTCCATCGGGCATCCGATCACCAAGGTCACGGTCGAGGGCCGCAAGTCCCTCTCGGTCATCGCGGCCGTCAGCGACAACGTCTACACCTACGGCGGCAAGCTGTCTCTGCAGGCCTGGTTCAGCAAGTATTACTACTACACCGGCTACGGGTACAGCGTGAAGTCCAGCAACCCGAACGTTGCGGGCGCCGAGATCGTATACGACTCCTCCGGCTACTCCTACGTGCAGATCATTACCGGCCAGAAGAAGGGCACGGCGAAGATCACCGTCACCGCGGCCGACGGCTCCGGCAAGAAGGCCACCGTCACCGTCAAGGTGAAGTGATCGCGCCGCACAAAAAACCAATACACACGACAACACCCCGCGCCCGGATGGGCGCGGGGTGTCTCGTTTCGTTTTGCGTTTCGTTACCGGCAGACCAGCTCGCCGTCCCGCACGTCCACGGTGATGGTGGACCCCGCGGGCAGGTCGCCGCGCAGGATGGTGCGGGCGATCAGCGTCTCCACGCTGCTCTGCAGGTAGCGCCGCAGCGGGCGCGCGCCGTAGAGCGGGTCGTAGCCGCGCTCGATGATCAGCTCCTTCGCGCTTTCGGTCAGCTCCAGCTTCAGGCTGCGGACGGCCAACCGCGTGCGCAGGCCCTCCACCAGGATCTCCACGATGCCGGTGAGGTCGCCCTTCGTCAGCGGGCGGAAGAGGATGGTCTCGTCCAGGCGGTTGAGGAACTCCGGCCGGAAGCTGCGCCGCAGCTCCGCCATCACCTGCGCCTGCGCCGTCTCGCTGATGCCGCCGTCGGCGGTGATGCCGTCGAGCAGGTACTGGCTGCCGAGGTTGGAGGTCAGGATGATGATGGTGTTCTTGAAGTCCACCGTGCGGCCCTGCGAGTCGGTGATGCGGCCGTCGTCCAGCACCTGCAGCAGGACGTTGAAGACCTCGGGATGGGCCTTTTCGACCTCGTCGAAGAGGACGACGGAGTA
>JAFUUR010000065.1 GCA_017477695.1 Oscillospiraceae bacterium
ACGCCGTATTTGAGATCCTGTCCAATTCCATCGATGAGGCGCGGGAGGGCTACGGCAAGCTGATCACCCTGACCTACTTCCGGGACCGCTCCATCGAGGTCTCCGACTTCGGCCGCGGCTGCCCGCTGGACTGGAACCCGACGGAGAAGCGGTACAACTGGGAGCTGGTTTTCTGTGAGCTCTACGCGGGCGGCAAATACAAAAACGACGCGGGCGGGGACTACGAGTACTCCCTCGGCCTCAACGGCCTCGGCTCCTGCGCCACGCAGTACGCCTCCGAATACATGGACGTGACCGTCTGGCGCGACGGGAACAAGTATACGCTGCATTTCAAAAAGGGCAAGGTGAGCGGGAAGAAAGGGCAGGAGCTCAAGATCGAGCCCGCGGACCGCAAAAAGACCGGGACGACGATCCGCTGGCGGCCGGATCTGGAGGTCTTCACCGATATCGCCATTCCCGAGGAATACTTTGACGACGTGCTGCATCGCCAGGCCGTGGTCAACGCGGGCGTCACCTTCCGTCTGCGCATCCAGCGCGGGAACAAGTTCGAGACGCGCGACTACCGCTATGAAAACGGTATCGTGGACTACGTGACGGAGCTCGCGGGCGAGGGCCCGCTGACGGCGCCGGTCTTTCTCTCGGCCGAGCGCAAGGGGCGCGACCGTGAGGACAAGCCCGAATACAAGGTCAAGATCTCGGCCGCCTTCTGCTTCTCCAACAAGACGACAGCGCTGGAGTATTACCACAATTCCTCCTGGCTCGAAAACGGCGGCGCGCCGGACCGGGCGGTCAAGAACGCGTTCACTACCGCCATCGACGGATACATCAAGCAGATCGGCAAATACCAGAAGAACGAGAGTTCCATCAAGTTCCAGGATATCCAGGACTGCCTGGTGCTGGTGACCAACTGCTTTTCCACCCAGACCTCCTACGAGAACCAGACCAAGAAGGCCATCAACAACCGTTTCATCCAGACGGCGATGAACGAGTTCCTCAAGTCCCAGCTTGAGATCTATTTCATCGAAAACAAACCGGAGGCAGACCGGATCGCCGAGCAGGTGCTGATCAACAAGCGCAGCCGCGAGACGGCGGAGCGGGCCCGGCAGGGCATGAAGAAAAAGCTCTCAGGCAGCATCGACATCGCAAACCGCGTGCAGAAGTTCGTGGATTGCCGCAGCCGTGACCCGGAGCGGCGCGAGATCTACATCGTGGAGGGCGATTCCGCACTCGGCGCCTGCAAGCTGTCGCGCGACGCGGAGTTCCAGGGCGTCATGCCGGTGCGCGGCAAGATCCTCAACTGCCTCAAGGCGGACTACGTGCGTATCTTCAAGAGCGACATCATCACCGATCTGATGAAGGTGCTCGGCTGCGGGGTCGAGGTAAAAGACAAGCACACCAAGGATCTGAGCAGCTTCGATCTGAATAACCTCCGCTGGAACAAGGTCATCATCTGCACGGACGCGGACGTGGACGGCTTCCAGATCCGCACGCTGATCCTCACGATGCTTTACCGCCTCGTGCCCACGCTGATCCGTGAGGGCTATGTGTACATCGCGGAATCGCCCCTGTACGAGATCGAGAGCAAGGGCAAGACCTATTTTGCCTACTCCGACCGGGAGAAGGCGGAGATCCTGGACGGTCTGAAGGGCGCCAGGGCCAGCATCAGCCGCAGCAAGGGCCTCGGCGAGAACGACCCGGACATGATGTGGATGACGACCATGAACCCGGAGACACGGCGCCTGATCAAGGTCATGCCGGAGGACGCCGAGCATATGGCCGAGGTGTTCGACCTGCTGCTCGGAGACAATCTCGAGGGCCGGAAGAACCATATCGCGGAATGCGGCGCCAGGTATCTGGACCTGGCCGACATATCCTGAGCGGGGGGAGCACGATGAAAGCTCGCTATGACAGAACCTATGAATACGGCAGATCCATGGCCAAGTACATGATGATCGCGGCGGTCGTGATCGGCGTTTCGGCGCTCTTCGTGCCGAGCGGCAGCGTCACGCAGAAGATCCTGATCGTCGCTTCCTTCCTCGTGATCCTGGCGACGATCTACGTGATGTACCGCTACTGCCGCTGCCCCTACTGCGGGAAGCACATCATCGCGGGGGCATTGGTCGTGAGCTCATGCCCCGCCTGCCGCCGAGACCTTTCGACCGGAAAAAGAGTGAAGAAGAGATAAGTATGGCGAAGAAAAAAGTACAGGAAAAGAAGAAATACGACAATCCCGACGTGGTCGGCCTGCGGGCGGAGGTGCTCGAACAGCCCATCACCGAGACGCTGGAGACGAATTATATGCCCTACGCCATGAGCGTGATCGTCTCGCGTGCCATCCCGGAGATCGACGGCTTCAAGCCCTCGCACCGCAAGCTGCTCTATACCATGTTCAAGATGGGGCTGCTCGGCGGCGGCCGCACCAAGAGCGCGAACATCGTCGGCCAGACGATGAAGCTCAACCCCCATGGCGACGCGGCCATCTACGAGACCATGGTGCGCCTGTCTGCCGGTTATCAGGCCCTGCTGACGCCGTTCGTGGACTCCAAGGGCAACTTCGGCAAGGTCTATTCCCGCGACATGTCCTACGCCGCCTCGCGCTACACGGAGGCCAGGCTTTCCGCCATCTGCGCGGAGATCTTCCGCGATATCGACCGGGATACGGTCGATTTCACGGACAACTACGACGGCAGCATGAAGGAGCCGACCCTGCTGCCGACGGCCTTCCCGAACGTGCTCGTCTCGGCAAACTCCGGCATCGCCGTCGGTATGGCGAGCCAGATCTGCGGCTTCAACCTCAACGAGGTCTGTGAGACGACCATCAATTACCTGCGCGACGGCGGGCACGATATCCTCTCCACCATGCCCGCCCCGGACTTTCCGACGGGCGGCGAGATCATTTACGACCGGACGGAGATGGAGAACATATACCGCACGGGGCGCGGCAGCTTCAAGGTGCGCGCACGCTGGCGCTTTCTCCCGAAGGAGAACATCATCGAGATCTATGAGATCCCGTACACCACGACCTCCGAGGCCGTGATCGACAAGGTGGCCGAGCTCATCAAATCCGGCAAGATCCGCGAGATCAACGACATGCGCGACGAGACGGATCTGGGCGGCCTGCGCCTCGCGATCGACCTCAAGCGCGCGACCGATGCGGACAAGCTCATGCAGAAGCTCTTCAAGATGACCACCCTGCAGGACACGTTCCCGTGCAACTTCAACATCCTCGTCGCGGGCAACCCCAAGGTCATGGGCGTGCGCGAGATCCTGGACGAATGGACCGCCTGGCGCACGGAGTGCGTCCGCCGCCGGGTCTACTTCGAGCTGAGCAAAAAGAAGGACAAGCTGCACCTGCTCAAGGGTCTGGAGAAGATCCTGCTGGACATCGACAAGGCCATTTCCATCATCCGCAACACGGAGCTGGAGTCTGAGGTCGTGCCCAATCTGATGATGGGCTTCGGCATCGACCAGATCCAGGCGGAGTACGTGGCGGAGATCCGCCTGCGCAATATCAACCGCGAGTACATCCTCAAGCGCACCGCGGAGACCGACGAGCTCGAGCGGGATATCGAGGAGTTGGAGGCGACGCTCAACAACCGCCGCAGGATCCGCAGCATCATTATCGACGAACTCAAGCAGATCAACAAGAAGTTCGTGACGCCCCGCAAAACGGGCATCGTCTACGCGGACGAGGTCGAGGAGTTCGACGAGAGCGAGCAGATCGAGGATTATCCCGTCACGCTGTTCCTCTCCCGCGAGGGCTACTTCAAGAAGATCACTGCCCAGTCGCTGCGCATGTGCGGCGAGCAGAAGTACAAGGAAGGGGACGCGCTGCTGCAGAGCTTCGAGTCCTCCAACCGCCGCGAGCTGCTCCTCTTTACCGACAGACAGCAGCTGTACAAGGCGCGCGTGCACGATTTTGAGGACGGCAAGGCCTCCACCCTGGGCGTCTACCTGCCGGGAAAGCTGCAGATGGATGAGGGGGAGAACGTGCTGGCCATGATCGACCCAGGCGATTATACGATGCCGCTGCTGCTCGTGTTTGAAAACGGCAAAGCCGCGCGGATCGAGGCTTCCGCCTACGAGACCAAGACCAACCGCAAGAAGCTGATCAACGCCTATTCCGACAAGAGCCCGCTCAAGGCGGTGATCCCGCTGCCGGAGGAGACGGAGATCGCTTGCTTCTCCAGCGACGGCCGGGCGCTGGTCTTCAGCAGCGCGCTGCTCCAGACCAAGACCAGCCGCACGACCCAGGGCGTCAACGTCATGGCGCTCAAGGCCAAGCGCAGCCTCGTGAGCGCCGCCCCGCTCGCGCAGACGCAGATCAAAAACATCAGCCGATACCGCGCACGTTCTCTGCCCGCCGCCGGCGCGCTTCTGAAGCCGGAGGACAGGGGAGAGGAGCAGCTGTCGCTGATCGAGGAGTAATATGCAGAACAAGATCGTAAAGAACATCGTCAAGTATCTGGCCATCATGGTCGGGTCTCTGGTGTACGCCGCAGGCTTTCAGTTCTTCCTGTATCCCAACGCGATCGTCTCCGGCGGCGTGACGGGCGTTTCGATGATCATAAACGCCTTCACCGGTTTTCCCGTCGGCCTGATGATCATCCTGCTGAACGTCCCGCTGTTTCTCGCATCCTGGCGGCATTTCGGCACGGATTTCATGTTTGCCTCCCTGGCCGGTATGGCGATCTCGTCCGTTTTCGTGGATATGCTCGCCGCGACGGGCACGGTGCTGACCGACGAGCCCATGCTGGCCGCCATCATCGGCGGCGTCGTCAAAGGCGCCGGGCTCGGTGCGATCTATTACGTGGGCGCCACCACAGGCGGGATCGACATCGTCGCGAAAATGCTGCGCCAACGCTTCGCGCAGATCAATTTCGGCACGATGATCCTGATCATGGACACCGTCATCATCATCGTCTACGCGGCGGTGCTCGGCAATTACGAGAGCGCGATGTATTCCGTGATCGCCATGTTCGTCGTGAGCAAGGTGATCGACCTCGTGCTCTACGGCATCGACAATTCCGCCCTCTGCTACATCATCAGCGAGAACAGCGAGGAGCTGACGCAGAGCATCATCTCCGGCCCCATGAAGCGCGGCGTCACCATCCTCGAAGGGACGGGCGCGTTTTCCCACCGGCAGAAGCACGTGATCATGTGCGTCATCAAGCGCACGCAGATCGCGGAGATGCGCAGACTCGTCCGGGACGTCGACGAGACGGCCTTCTTCATCGTCACCGATGCGAAGAACGTATTCGGCAAAGGCTTTGAGAGCATCACGGAGCTGAGGTAAGGTATGAAAAAACTGCTTATCACCATAGCGCTGATCGCCGCAGTGTGTATGCTCTGCGGCTGCGCAGGCGTGTTCGATAAGGAATACGTGGTGGTGAGCGATTACGTGCCGCCCGTGCAGGACAGCACCGCGCAGGGCGACAAGATCACCGTGCGCAATCTCAACGAGCTGAAGACCGCCCTGCTCGGCCTGATCTCGGCGGGCGACAGCGAGGGCGCGATCCTCTTCGACGCCGCCTACGACGGCGACGTCGTCACGGATCTGGCGAGCGCCTGCTGGCAGGTCCGCACGCAGGACGCGCTGTGCGCCTACTGCGTGGATAACATCGCGTACGACCTGTCTAAAATGGTCACACACTACGAGGCGGAGATCAGCGTCAGCTACAGCGCTGCCGCCCCGGACGCGGCCGATATCCGGCAACTGCAGTATTCCGCCGGGCTGGAGGACATCATCCGCGATACGCTCGAAGAAGGCAGCGACCGGCTCGTGGTGCTGATCGCGCGCAGCGTTTACGGCGCCGAGGAGATGGAGAGCCTGGTCGCGCGCGTGTACAGGACCTATCCGGACAGCGCGCCGAAGGAGCCGCAGGTGAGCGTGAACATGTTCAGCGGCACCGGCCGCCAGCGCCTGTATGAGATCCGGTTCGATTACGGCCTCTCGGCCGCGGAGATGGAGAACCGTAGGCTGCAGCTTCTGGCGCTCGAGCCTTTCGTCTCTCTGGAGGACGAGGAGCTCGACGCTGCCCACAGAGCGCTGCTGGCCTGCGAGTATCTGACGGAAGGCTGCGCGCTCTCCCCGGATGATGCGAGCAACGACGTATACGCCGCGCTGGTGGAGGGCGAGGCGAACAGCGAGGGCATGGCGCTGGCTTACGTGGCGCTCTGCCGCAGGCTGTCCGTTCCGTGCCAGATCGTATACGGCCAGTATAACCGCGTTGCGCACTGCTGGAACATCGTGGAGCTCGACGGCGAATACTATCACGTGGATCCGGCAGCCTGCGCCGCTTACGGAATGGAGTACGGTTTTCTGATGCGCGATGAGAACGCGTGGAACTATTACCGCTGGGATACGGCCTCTTATCCCGCGTGCATGGGTCAGCTCCAGTACCGCGACCTGCTCATACATGAAGAGGAGCCCGCGCCGGAGGACGGATCGGATGAGGACTTTGAAGAGGGCTCCGACGGGGATGGGATCGCACATGCTTCCGGCGAAGAAATTGAGAATGGCTCTTGACAAGCCGGCTTTTTGTGGTAGAATATCTACTGCTGACGCGGGCATAGCTCATCCGGTAGAGCGCCACCTTGCCAAGGTGGAGGTAGCGAGTTCGAGCCTCGTTGCCCGCTCCAAAAAAGCCTATTGCGCTGCAATAGGCTTTTTCCATATCTGCGGGTATGATGAAATTGGTAAACATGCTGGATTTAGGTTCCAGTGCCGCAAGGCCTGTGGGTTCGAGTCCCACTACCCGTACCACGTCAGAAGAACTCAGCTCCGTTCCGTTTCCGCGGTTTGCGAAAGAGCCGCGAAAACTGCTCG
>JAFUUR010000066.1 GCA_017477695.1 Oscillospiraceae bacterium
AAAGGACTTTACTTGTCTGCGCGCTTGTGTTAGCATGACCTCGCGAAACAGATCCGGAAAGGAGGCTGTCATGAAAAGGAAAAAACTTGCGGCGCTGCTGCTCGCATTGGTCACGCTGCTGTCTCTGGGCGCGACCGCTTCGGCGGAGGAGCCGCATCAGAGCCGGGCGGTGCTCGGCGCAGATCTGACGGAGGATCAGATCGCCGCCGTATACGGCGCTTTCGGCGTCAGCCGGGGCTCCGTGGTGGAGCTGAAGGTGACCAATGCCGAGGAGCGGCAGTATCTGGAGGGTTACGTGGACAGCTCCGTCATCGGCACGCGCTCCATCTCCAGCGTCTACGTGGAGCTTCTGGGCGAGGGCGGCGGGATGGACGTCACCACGAGCAATATCACCTGGTGCACCGGGGAGATGTATATGAGCGCGCTTGCTACCGCCGGCATCACCGACGCGCGCATCATCGTGGCTGCGCCCTTCGAGGTGAGCGGCACCGCGGCGCTGACAGGCGTATACAAGGCGTATGAAGACATGACCGGCAAAAAGCTGGACGATTTGGCGAAGCTCGTCAGCACGCAGGAGCTGACGATCACGGGCTCGCTTGCCGAGGAGATCGGCAGCATGGATTCCACCTCGATCGTCAACGACCTGAAGCTGATGCTGGAGGAGACGGCGCAGATGACGGATGAGGAGATCCGCGAGCAGATCGTGCAGATCGCGGCGCAGTATAACGTCACGCTGACCGAAAAGCAGATCCAACAGCTCATCGACCTCTGCCGTTCTCTCGAGGGACTGGACGCGGAATCGCTGCGCAGCCGCGTGGAGGAGGTCCAAGGCACGCTGCAGAAGGTTTCCGAGGCGAAGACGCGGGTAGTCGGCTTCGTACAGACGGTGAAAAAGGTCGTCACCTCGGTCAAGAGCTTTTTTGACCGCATCAGCGGTATCCTGGGGAAATTCAGCTGAGAAAGAGGGCGTGACGCGGCAGCGTCACGCCCTGTTTTTCCCATATTCTGGAGCACCGCGGAGAGCGATGCTCTTGACAGGCGGAGTCCTTGCTGATACATTGGAAACAGGACAGCCGATCTGCACGACAGAGCGGCGCCCGGATGACAGAAAAAGACCTTACGACACCGAAAAGGAGAAGAAAATGAAAAAGATTCTTTCATGGCTCCTGGCACTTACGCTTCTGCTGTGCCTCGGCGGTACGCAGGCGCTGGCGGCGCAGGCACAGGAGGACGTGGTCTGGGGCGAATACCAGCTCACAGACATGGACGACGGCAGCGGCGAAGACGCGGCGGCCATGCTCCGCCTGCTGGCGGGTATGGGCATGGTGCCGACGCTGAGCGTCCAGCAGGACGGCAGCGCGATCATCGATTTCACAGACGATACGGAGAAGCTGCAGTTCGACTTTGAGGCGAGCATCGTCCGCGATGAGGACGGTGACGAGCTGCCCTACACCTACGCAAACGGCGTGCTGACCTTCGCAGAGGACGGCTTCTCGATGACCTTCACCAAGACGGAGCTGGTGGCCTCTGAGAAAAAGGCGGAGGGCGCGTATGATTACTATGCCCTGGTGAGCTGTACGGACGAGAAGGGGGAGGATCTGCTCCCGAGCCTGAAGGAGGAAGGTGCGGTATCCGCCGCGCTGTCGGAAAAGAATGAGGAGACGGACGGCGCGGAGCAGAGCACCGAGCCCATCGACCCGGAGATCGGCGCCCTGCGCATATTCCAGGACGGCGCCGCGCAGCTGCTGCTCTACGGCCTGTGTGAGACGGCCGTTTACGACGCGGAGCAGGAGACGCTTGCGTGGAACGGGGAGACGCTGAAATGCGAAGTGAAGGACGGGACCGTCAGCTTCAAGACCGACGCCGGCAGGAGCTTCGTCTTTGAGCGGGCCGATCCCGGCTGGCAGGGGTACTACGTGCTCACGGAGATGAACGGCAGCGAGCAGGGCGATATGGCGGAGCAGCTCGAAATGCTGCGCGGCCTCGGCATGATGCCGGGCATGACCGTGGATGAGAACGGCAGCGCGGTGCTGGATCTGTTCGGCGTGGAGCTGAAAATGCAGTTCGACTTCGAAACGATGACCGTAAAGTCCGAGGGACAGGAGCAGCCTTTCCGTTATGAAAACGGCGTGCTGACCATGGAGAACGAGGGCAACAGCATGACCTTCAGCCGCGGCGTTGCGCCCGCGGGCGGAACCGCCGGTCTCTCGGATCTGCTGGATCTGCTGAGCTGACCGGGACAGGAGAGAACCGAATACGCAAACACGGGCCCGCCGTCAGATCTGACGGCGGGCCCGTGCTGTGTTTTCATGCTGCTTATACGCGCTTCCACTTGGCGCCGTGGGGGATGTCAGTCACCTCGACGCCCTCGGCCTTGAGCTCGTCGCGGATGCGGTCAGCCTCGGCGTAGTTTTTGGCCTTCTTCGCATCCTGGCGGGCGCGGATCTTCGCCTCGACGGCGGGGTCGCTCTCACCGGACTCCGACACGATGGTGAACTCCCCGGCGGCGACGACCTGCTTTTTGAGCTCCTCGCGCTTGACTGCGGCCTTGGCGAGCAGGCTGAGACTCAGCACACGGTCAAAATCGCCGAGCACGGCGAGCTTGGTCGCGTCGTTGGTCTTGTATTTGAGCACGTCATACAGCGCTGTTACGGCGAGAGAGGTGTTCAGGTCGTTATCGAGCGCGGCGGAAAAGCGGGCCTTGAGCGCGTCAGCCGCGGCCTGGTCGAACTCTCCGTCCTCGGGCTTGAGTGCTGCGATGCGGGCGATCAGCTTCTGGTAGCTCTGCTGGGCGTTGTCGAGGTTCTCCCAGGAGAAAACGAGGCTCTTGCGGTAGTGGCTCTGCAGGCAGAAGAAACGGTAAGCGAGCGGGTCGTACCCCTTGTCCTCCAGCAGAGAGACGGTCAGAAACTCACCGCTGGACTTGGACATCTTATCCACGGCGCCGCTTTCGGATTTGACGTTCAAGTGGAGGACGTGCACCCACCAATTGCACCATTTGTGCCCAAGATAGGACTCGGATTGGGCAATTTCGTTGGTGTGGTGGGGGAAAGCGTTATCAATGCCGCCGCAGTGGATATCCAGATCCTCCCCGAGATGCTTCATGGAAATACCGGAGCACTCGATGTGCCAGCCGGGGTAGCCCACGCCCCAGGGAGAGTCCCATTTCAGGGCCTGATCCTCAAACTTGGATTTGGTGAACCAGAGTACGAAATCGTTCTTGTTGCGCTTGTTGGGGTCTTCCTCGACGCCCTCGCGCACACCGACATCCAGATCGTCGGCATTGAAGTCGTTGAAAACATAGTAGCGATCGAGCTTGGAGGTGTCAAAATAGACGTTGCCTCCGGCAAAGTAAGCGTAGCCTGTGTCCATCAGCTTGCTGATGATCTTGATATACTCGTCAATGCAGTTGGTGGCGGGCTCGACCACGTCTGGTGTCTTGATGTTGAGCTTGGCGCAGTCGGAAAAGAACGCGTCGGTATAGAACTTCGCGATCTCCATGACGGTCTTGTTTTCACGGCGCGCGCCCTTGAGCATCTTGTCTTCGCCCTCGTCGGCGTCAGAGGTCAGGTGGCCGACGTCTGTGATGTTCATGACGCGCTTGACGTTATACCCGGCATAGCGCAGATACTTCTCCAGGATATCCTCCATGATATAGCTGCGGAGGTTGCCGATATGGGCGTAGTAATACACCGTCGGACCGCAGGTGTACATCTTGACGATAGAGGGGTCGTTGGGAACGAACTCGTCCCGCGTGCGGGTAGCGGAATTATACAGCTTCATCGTTTACTTTGCTCCTTTGAAAACGTCGATATTTTTCATAAAGTATTCCACGCCGGAATAGACCGTTGTGATCAGGATCAGGGCACAGCATACGAGATCGAGCGCGCGCACGCCGGGGAAGAGCAGCATCGCCGCGAGGCAGATCATCGTGACGGTGGTCTTGATCTTGCCGGACCAGGCCGCGGCGATCACGCGGCTTTGCTCCACCGCGACGAGCCGCAGGCCGGAGACCGCGAACTCGCGGAACAGCACGACCGCCACGACCCAGCCGGGCATCTGCCCGTTCTCGATGAAATAACACATCGCGGAGAGCACCAGCATCTTGTCCGCCAGCGGGTCCATGAACTTGCCGAAGTCCGTGATCTGATTATAGTGGCGGGCGATATAGCCGTCGGCCATGTCGCTCAGGCTCGCCACGATGAACACGGCCAGTGCCCAGTGCGGATGACCCGTATAGGCGAGCACCAGGAAGACCGGGATCATCACGATCCGGAAAAGTGTGATCTTGTTTGCAGTCGTCATAGCTAAACCTCCTCGCCGTAGAGGAACCCGTCCTCGGCGTATGTGATGCGCACGTCGACCATCGCACCCTCTGGCCCGGAGCCATCGAAGATGACCTGGCCGTCGATATCGGGAGAGTCCGCGTAACATCGGCCGACCCAGCGCTGCTGCTCCTCATCGTACTGCTCACACAGCACGCGGAGCGTTTGCCCGACGAAGGACTGGCAGAACGCGTCCATGATGGGGGCCTGCAGCTCGAGGATGAGCTCGGCTCGGCGCTGCGCCTCTTCCTCGTCCACGTGCTCCATTTTTGCCGCGGGCGTGCCCTCCTCCGGGGAGAAGGGGAAGACGCCTACGCGCTCGAGCCGGGCTTCCCGCAGGAAAGCGCACAGCTCCTCGAACTCCGCCTCGCCTTCACCGGGAAGTCCGGCGATCAGACTCGTGCGCAGGACGAGCCCGGGGATGCGCTCGCGCAGCGTACGGAACAATGCGCGGATCTCGTCTCCCGTTCCCTTGCGGTTCATGCTCCTGAGGATGGCGTTGTCGATATGCTGGATGGGGATATCCAGGTATTTTACGATCTTGTCGTTGCTCGCGATCTCATCGATCAGCTCGTCGTCGAACTGGTCGGGATAAAGATAGTGCAGCCGGATCCACTCCACACCCTCGATCTGCGCGAGCTGCCGGCACAACTGTGCCAGACAGCGCCTGCCGTAGAGATCGATCCCGTAGCGGGTGATGTCCTGTGCGATGACGATAAGCTCTTTGACGCCGTGCGCGGCGAGGTCTCGCGCCTCGGCCAGCACGTTTTTGAGCGAGCGGGAGCGGTAGCGGCCGCGGATATAGGGGATCGCACAGAAGGCACAGTAGTTGTCGCAGCCCTCGGCGATGCGCAGATAGGCCCAGGCGGGGCCGGTGGAGACGACGCGCGGGATCTCGTCCACGGGGGCGTTGCGGTCGCCGAAGAGGCGGGACTTGCGCCCGGCGAGCACGGCGTCCGCCGCCTGTACGATCTCCCCGAAGCTGCCGACGCCGAGCACGGCGTCGATCTCCGTCAGCTCGTCGAGAATGCTGTCCTGATAGCGCTCGGACAGACAACCCGTCACGATCAGCGCGCCCAGGCGGCCCGCCTTCTTGAGCTCCGCCATCTGCAGGATGACGTCGATAGCCTCGCTCTTTGCCGCGTCGATGAAGCCGCAGGTGTTGACGATGGCCAGATCCGCCCCCTCGGGCTCGGACACGAGCACGTAGCCCGCCTCGTCGAGCAGGTAGATCATCTGTTCGCTGTTCACGAGATTCTTGGCACAGCCAAGAGAGATCAAAGCGTAGTTTGCTTGCATCAGTATTCCTCGGTCTGCGCGTCGTACCGGCGGAGCGCGGAGCGGATCTCCTCCCAGGAGTAGCCCCGGCGGTAGAGCGCGTTTGAAAGTTTGCGGACCTGTTCCCGGTCGTCGGGATCGCGGAGGCGGGCGGCGAGAAAACGGTCGAGCTTGTCATCCGGCTCGGGCATGGCCAGCAGCGCCTCGTCCCAAAAGTCCCTGGGGACGCCGCGCCGGCCGAGCTCCGCACGCACCCGGCCGGGGCCGTAGCCCTTGGCCGCGTAGTGCCGCGCGATCGCCGCGGCGTAGCTCTCGTCGTTGAGAAAGCCGTTGTCCTCGAGCCATTGGACGCTGTACTCCGCCGTATCCTCGCTCTCACCCTTCTGCAGGAGCTTGTCGCGCAGTTCTTTGCGGGAGAAAGCGCGGCGGGAGACGAGCTCCAGCGCCCGCTCGCGGCCCAGCGCCCGCGCGGAATCCCGCCGCAGAAGCGCGAGTGCGCCCTCGTCGAGCTCACGGCCCGCATAGAGCCGCTGATCGGTGACGACGCCGAGCGTCGTCGCGATCTCGCTCTCATCCTCCAGCACGACGCGAAGCCTCCCGGGGGAGGTCTGCCGGATGGCGGTGATCAGCATAGACGACCCTCCTTATGCCGGGCGCGCCCGGATCAGTCGCCGTCGAAGTCCGCGGCGCTGACGTCCACGCCCGTCGCGCGGCCGGCGACCTGCGCGGCCTTGCGGGACTGGGGGGACATGAGCTTATAGGCGTTGTCGCGGATCTGCTGCTCGATCTTCTCACGCACCTCGTCGTTGCTCAGCAGATATTCCTTGACGCCGTCCCGGCCCTGGATGCGCTGGCCGTCCACGGTGAACCAGGCGCCGGCCTTGTCGATGATCTCGAGCTTGACGCCCATATCCACGATCTCGCCCACGCGGGAGATGCCCTCGCCGTACAGGATATCGAACTCGGCCTCGCGGAACGGCGGGGCCACCTTGTTCTTCACGACCTTGGCGCGCGTGCGGTTGCCGATCATTTCACCGTTGACCTTCAGCGTCTCGATGCGGCGCACGTCGATGCGCACGGAGGCGTAATACTTGAGCGCGAGGCCGCCGGGCGTAGTCTCGGGGTTGCCGTACATGACGCCGATCTTCTGCCGAAGCTGATTGATGAAGATGACGGTACAGTTGTTCTTGGAGATGGCGCCGGCGAGCCTGCGCATGGCCTGGCTCATCAGTCTTGCCAGCGCGCCGACGACCGTGTCGCCCACCTCGCCCTCGAGCTCGACGCGGGGGATCAGCGCGGCGACGGAGTCGATCACGAGCACGTCGATCGCGCCCGAGCGCACGAGGGATTCGGCGATGTCCAGCGCCTGCTCGCCCGTGTCCGGCTGAGAGATCAGGAGACTGTCGATATCCACACCCAGGGCGCGGGCGTAAGCCGGCTCCAGCGCGTGCTCCACGTCGATATAGGCGGCCTCGCCGCCGTTCTTCTGCGCGGAGGCGACGACGTGCAGCGCGAGCGTGGTCTTGCCCGAGGCCTCGGGTCCGTAGATCTCCACGATGCGCCCTCTCGGTACGCCGCCGATGCCCAGCGCCAGATCCAGCGACAGCGAGCCGGTGGACAGCGCCTCTACGTTCACGGGGATATCGTCGCCAAGGCGCATGATGGTGCCCTTGCCGTAGTCTTTCTCGATTTTGGCGATGGCGGTCTCCAGCGCCTTTTTCTTGTCGCCGCTCGCGGGAGCGACGATCGCAGGGATCTTTTTCTTGTCAGCCATAGTATCTCTCCTTATCGTCAATACAGCTCGGTGCCGTTATCATATGCTTTCCCGATCACGACGCGCTCGACGCCGAGCGTGTCCTTTCGCGTGTCGGCCGCGGCGAAGCCGGCAGCCAGCATCATATCCTTCACCGCCTCGGCCTGGCCCTCGCCCACTTCAAAAAGCAGGTGGCCGCCGCCGCGCAGCAGGCTCTTCCAATACTTCAGGATGCTCTTATAAAACTTCAGCCCGTCCTCGCCGCCGCTGAGCGCCCAGATCGGCTCGTAGTCACGCACGGAAGCGTCCAGCGAGAGGATATCGCCCGCGGGGATATACGGGGGATTGGACACGATCATATCGAACTGCCCGATACCCAGCGGAGGAGAAGCCGCCGCGTCCGCCTGCATACACAGGACCCGGCTGCTCAGCCGGTTGAGGGCGACGTTGCTGCGGCACACCTCCAGCGCCCTGGCGCTGATATCCACCGCGACGAGCTTCGTGGCGGGCAGCTCGTGCCCGAGCGCGCAGGCGATGCAGCCGCTGCCGCAGCACAGATCCAGGATGCGCGCGTTCATGTTGCGCCCGATGAGCAGCTCCTTGGCGGTGTCCACGAGCAGCTCCGTGTCCATGCGCGGGATGAGCACGTCCGGCGTGACGACCATAGGCAGGCCGTAAAACTCCCACGTGCCCGTGATATAAGCGACCGGTTCGCCGTTCAGGCGGCGGTCGAGATAGTCCGCGACACGGTTCTCCACGGTGTCCGTCGTGTAGAGCTTGAGATCGCGCAGCAGATCCGGGATGGATTTGCCTGCGGCCTGGGCCACGAGGATGCGCGCTTCCAGGTTGTAGCTCTCCACGCCGTGCTGGCGCACGATGGTGCGCGCGGTCATATAGATGTCGTTATACGTCTTCATGGTATTCTCCGTTCTGCCCGCGGCAGAGGATTTATCGGGGCTCAGCTGCCCCAGAGATCCGTCCCTTTTTCCTCGGGGATGACCAGGAGCATGGAGCGGATGGCACATTCGATCATGCCGTCGTCCGGCTCGTTGGTCGTGATGCGCTGCAGCCATTTGCCGGGCGCGGACAGGATGGCGGACAGGGCGTTGTCGTGCGCGCCGCACCAGCGGTTGATCTCGTAGCTGACGCCGACGACGATGGGCAGCAGCAGCAGATGCCAACCCACGCGGGCGAAGGTGTTGCTGACGCGCACCGCGGCGTTCACCAGGATGCTGACCAACACCACGACCAGCAGAAAGCTGGTGCCGCAGCGCGGATGAAAGCGGGACTCCGTGCGCACGTTCTCCACCGTGAGTTCCTTGCCGTGCTCGTAGCAGAAGATGGTCTTGTGCTCGGCGCCGTGATAGGAAAAGAGGCGCCTGATGTCGTTCATGCGGGCCACGAGCGCCATATACGCCAGCAGGATCACGACCTTGAGCACGCCCTCGGAGAGGTTGCGCACGAGATAGCTGCGCGTCAGCGGCTTGATGAGGCCGACGACGAAGGCCGGCAGGAACACGAACAGGAACATCGCGAGCGCGATCCCGAGCACGACGGCGACGCCGATGATGAGCTTCTGCGCCTTCTCCTCGGGGAAGTGGGCTTCGATCCATTGATCGATCTTGTCTGGCTCGCCCTGCTCCTCGAGCGGGACGAGACTTGCGGAATAGGTCAGCGCCTGCATGCCCTTGACCATGGATTCCAGAAACGTGACGCAGCCCCGGATGAGGGGCAGCTTCAAAACAGGGTAACGGTCGCGGATGGTGGAGACCTCCTCCACCTTTTCCACGAGGCCGTCTTCGGTACGGCAAACGATGGCCTGCTTTTTCGGCCCGCGCATCAGAATGCCTTCTATGAGCGCCTGCCCTCCGATCGAAGTGCGGAAGGCGCAGGCGGGTGCGTTTTGCGGCATAGTATTCTCCTATATGGTGAGTAGATCGGGGATGCGGGGGATCATTTGCCGTTCATCGGCAGAAGGATCTTGACGAGACAACCGCCGCCCACCGCGTTTTCCACGGTGAGCGTGCCCTTATGGCGCGTGATGATCTCGTCGCAGACGGCGAGTCCAATGCCGGTGCCGCGGTTTTTCGAGCTGCCCTTATAGAACTTCTCCTTGACGTGCGGCAGCTCCGCCTCCGGGATACCGTGCCCGTAATCGCGTACGCTGATGTGCACGCCGTCCTCCTTGGCGCGCAGCGACACGTCCACCAGCTTCCCGTCGCCGCCGTGGTTCATGGCGTTGTCGAGCAGGTTGAGGAACACCTGCTTGAGCCGCTCCGGATCCGCCGGGATGAGCGGGATCTCCGAGGGGGGCGCGGAGTAGTTGATGGTGATGCCCGCCTGGCGCGCAAGCTCCCCGTAGGTGTAGAGCGCGTCCTCCAGCTCGGCCGCGATATCGATCAGCTCGATGCGCAGATTGAAGCGCCCGTCCTGGATGCGGGTGAATTCCAGCAGCTCCGTCACGAGGCCCGTGAGGCGCTCGGCTTCCTTGGAGATGATGTGCACGCCGCGCAGGGAGTCACCCTGTACGGCGGGGTCGAAGGCGATGGTCTCCGCCCAGCCAGTGATCGCCGTCAGGGGCGTGCGCAGCTCGTGGGAGACCTGGGAGATGAACTCCGTACGGGACTTCTCCGCCATGGCCACCTGCTTGGACATGTTGTTGATCTCGTCGGTCAGGCGTCCTATCTCATTGTCGTTCACGTTTTCCAACTGGCTGCCGTAGCTGCCCGCCGCGATGCGGGAGGCAAAGTCCGTGAGCTGGTCGATGGGGTCGGACACGTTTCGCCAGAACCAGACGATCAGCAGGATCACGCACAGGCACACCGCCACCATGGCCGCCATGGCCAGGACCGGCATGGCCCTCGTGATCGCCCATACGCCGAGCAGCAGCAGCGCCAGCACGGCGATCCCGGCCAGCAGCAGCTGGATCTTCAAATTCCTCATGCTTATACTTCCTGTTCCGCCCGCTGCGCGGGCCGGGACTCAGTAGCCCCACTTATAGCCGTAGCCCCACACGGTGGTGAGGAATTCCGGTTCGGTGGGATCGGCTTCGATCTTGATGCGCAGACGACGGATGTTCACGTCCACGGTCTTGAGCTCGCCCGAGAAATCCCCGCCCCAGACGGCGGAGAGGATGTCCTCTCGGGACATGGCCTTGCCGGGGTTTTCCATGAAGAGCTTCATCAGCAGGTACTCGATCTGCGTCAGCTTCAGGCGCTGACCGTTCTTCTCGAGAGTGCGGTTGCGGGTGTTGAGCAGGAACGGGCCGCTCACGATCTCGGTGCTGGCCTTCTCGTCCTCGTCGATCCCCAGGCGGCGGATCAGCGCGTCGACGCGGGCGGTGAGCTCCGCGGGGGAGAAGGGCTTGGTCACGTAGTCGTCCGCGCCGGTCATGAGCCCGGTGACCTTGTCGATCTCCTGGCTCTTGGCAGTGAGCATGATGATGCCCATCTTGGAGCCGGAGGCGCGTATACGGCGGCAGACCTCGAAGCCGTCGATATCCGGCAGCATCACGTCCAGCAGGGCGAGACAGATGTCCGGGTTCACTTTCAGCTTTTCCAGCGCCATGGCGCCGGTCTCCGCTTCGATCGGCTCAAAGCCGCTGCGTCGGAGATTGATGACGACGAAGCTGCGGATGTTGGCTTCATCTTCCAGAACCAGGATCTTTTTCATCTTATAAAAACCCCCTTGTAGAGCGTTGTGTTTCCGTCAGGTTGCAATATGACAAGTAATTATAACATAGGTTTTACAAAAATGGTAGTCAAAGTTTCAAAAAACCGTACGATATTTTGCATAAGAATGACAGGGAAAAGCATCGACGAATTGGGCGGTGCGTGCTATAATCAGGCAAAAGGATCGATCTCCGCGGGAGCTGAACGACATGGAAGACGCCGTGCGCAAAGAGAATAAACGAAATATCTGCATCGGGCTGCTGGCCCACGTCGACGCGGGGAAGACCACGCTCTCCGAGGCGATGCTCTACCTCTCCGGCAGGATCCAGAAGCTTGGCCGGGTGGACCATCGGGACAGCTTCCTGGATACGCACGCCCTCGAGCGGGCGCGGGGCATCACCATTTTTTCCAAACAGGCGATCTTCACCCTGCCGCACGCTTCGGTCACCCTGCTGGACACGCCGGGCCACGCGGATTTTTCAGCGGAGATGGAGCGCACCCTCCAGGTGCTCGACTGCGCGGTGCTCGTCGTCAGCGGGACGGACGGGGTGCAGGCCCATACGGAGACGCTGTGGCGGCTGCTGCGGCGCTACGGGGTGCCCTGCTTCGTGTTCGTGACCAAGCGTGACCTGCCCGGTATGGAGCAGGATGCGCTGATGCTCCAGCTCCAGAAACGCCTGGGTGAGTGCTGCGTGGACTTTTCCGTACCCGGCCCAGAGCTCGACGAGCGCCTCGCCGTGTGCAGCGAGCAGTCCATGGACCGTTATCTGGAGACCGGCCGGCTCGATGAAGAAGATATCGCGGGCATGATCCGCCGTCGGGAGCTGTGTCCCTGCTTCTTCGGCTCCGGGCTGAAGCTCGAGGGGGTGGAGCAGCTTCTTGACGCGATCGACCGTTATGCCCCCGCCCAGAGCGACCGCGGCGACTTCGCGGCGAAGGTCTTTAAGATCGCGCGCGACGCGCAGGGCAATCGCCTGACCTATCTGAAGGTCACCGGCGGGAGTCTGAAGGTGCGCGCCCCGCTGCGCCTGCATACGGAGAGCGGCGAGGAGAGGGAAGAGAAATGCACGCAGCTGCGCTTCTACTCCGGAATGAAATACGAGACGGCGGAGAGCGTGTATCCGGGACAGGTCTGCGCCGCTCTGGGGCTGAGCGCGACCTGGCCCGGCCAGGGCCTCGGCGCCGAGCCGGATTCTCCGGAGCAGGCGCTGGAGCCCGTCCTCAGCTACCGCGTCCTCCTGCCGGCGGACGTCGATGCCGCGGCGCTGCTGCCGAAGCTGCAGCTTCTGGGAGAGGAAGACCCGCAGCTGCACGTGATATGGAACGAGCGCGGCCGGGAGATCAGCGTCCGCCTCATGGGGCGGATCCAGACGGAGGTCTTCAGGAGCCTCGTCAAGGAGCGCTTCGACGTGGACGTGGAGCTCGACACGGGGCGTATCCTCTACCGGGAGACGATCGCCGACACCGTGGAGGGCGTCGGCCATTTCGAGCCGCTGCGCCATTACGCGGAGGTGCACCTCCTGCTCGAGCCGCTGCCGCCGGGGAGCGGGATCGTGCTGGACACCGTCTGTCCCGAGGATGAGCTTGACCGCAACTGGCAGCGCCTCATCCTCACACATCTGCAGGAAAAACAGCATCTGGGCGTGCTCACCGGCTCGCCCGTTACGGATATCAAGATCACGCTGACTGCGGGGCGGGCCCACCTCAAGCACACCGAGGGCGGGGATTTCCGGCAGGCGACTTACCGCGCTGTCCGCCAGGGGCTGATGCAGGCGCAGTCCGTCCTGCTCGAGCCGTATTACGCCTTCAGCAGGGAGTTGCCCGCCGACCAGATCGGCCGGGCC
>JAFUUR010000067.1 GCA_017477695.1 Oscillospiraceae bacterium
CGCCAAGGTCCTGCTCGAGAACAATCCGAGCCCCACGCGCGAGGAAGTGCGCGACTGGTTCAACAAGCAGCGCAACCTCTGCCGCTGCACCGGCTACAAGCCTCTGGTTGACGCCACCATGGCTGCTGCCGCCGTCCTGCGCGGCGAGTGCAGCAAGGAGGATCTGATCTTTAAGCCCACCGGCGACTCTATCAAGGGCACGAAATTCATCCGTCCCTCCGCGGCTCAGAAGGTCACCGGCACCTGGGACTTCGGCGCGGACGACGCGCTCAAGATGCCCGGCTGCCTGCGCCTTGCCCTGACCCAGGCCAAGGTCTCCCATGCCAACATCAAGAGCATCGACACCTCCGAGGCCGAGAAGATGCCCGGCGTCGTGAAAGTCATCACCTACAAGGACATCCTGGCCGCCGGCGGTTCCAACAAGATCAACGGCCTGGTCATGCTGCCCAAGCACAACAAGACCGACGGTTTCGAGCGTCCCGTTCTCTGCTCCGATAAGATCTTCCAGTTTGGTGACGCGATCGCCATCGTCGCCGCCGACACCGAGGCCCACGCCCGTGCCGCCGCCGACGCTGTGAAGGTCGAGATCGAGGAGCTGCCCGCCTACATGAGCGCGCTCGACGCCATGGCCCCCGATGCCATCGAGATCCATCCCGGCACCCCGAACGTCTTCTTTGAGACCAACTGCATCAAGGGACCCGACTTCGATTGGGACAGCGTGCCCGATGCCCAGCAGGTCGAGATCGAGAGCTACTGCTCCCGTCAGCCCCACCTGCACCTCGAGCCGGACAACGGTTACGGCTACATCGACGAGGACGGCATGGTCACCGTGCACTCCAAGTCCATCGGCATCCACCTGCACATGCCTATGATCGCCGACGGCATCGGCGTTCCCATGGAGAAGCTGCGCCTGGTCCAGAACCACGCCGGCGGCACCTTCGGCTACAAGTTCTCTCCCACCAACGAGGCGCTCATCGGCGCGGCCGCCAAGATCCTGGGCGTGCCCGTGTCTTTGAACTTCAACCAGTACCAGAACATCACCTACACCGGCAAGCGTTCTCCCGCCTTCATGCACATCAAGCTGGCCGCCGACAAGAACGGCAAGCTGCTGGCTCTGTGGGGCGACAACTACGTCGACCATGGCCCGTACTCCGAGTTCGGCGATCTGCTGACCATGCGTCTGAGCCAGTTCACCGGCGCCGGCTACGGCATCAACTCCATCCGCAACAAGAGCCAGACCGTGTTCACGAACCATGCATGGGGCTCCGCGTTCCGCGCTTACGGTTCTCCTCAGTCCTACATGGGCTCTGAGATCGCCATCGACTGCCTGGCCGCCAAGATGGGCATCGACCCGTTCGAGATGCGCGCCATGAACTGCTACAAGGAGTCCGAGGGTACCACCATCCCCACCGGCTATCCTCCCGAGGTCTATTGCGAGGAGGCCCTGTTCGACAAGGCCCGCCCGCTGTACGAGGCCGCCAAGAAGAGAGTTGCTGAGAAGAACGCCGCTTCCGATGGCCGCTACAAGTACGGTATCGGCGTGTCCCTCGGCGTCTATGGCTGCGGCCTGGACGGCGTGGACAGCTCCTCCGCTTATGCTGAGCTCAATCCCGACGGCACCGTCACTATGTACGCCGCCTGGGAGGATCACGGCCAGGGCGCTGACATGGGCATTCTGGTCTCCTCTCACGAGACCCTGCGTCAGGCCGGCATCAAGCCCGAGCAGATCCGCCTCGTCATGAACGACACCAAGTACACCCCGAACTCCGGCCCTGCCGGCGGCTCCCGCTCTCAGGTCATGTCCGGCAACGCCTGCCGTCTGGCCGCGGAGGCTCTGGTAGCCGAGATGAAGAAGGACGACGGCACCTACCGCACCTACGACGAGATGGTCGCCGACGGCAAGAAACTGAAGGTCGAGGGCAACTGGGTCACCACCTTCTGCGCCGATCATCCCATCGATCAGGATACCGCTCAGGGCGATCCGTTCGCTACCTACATGTACACCATCTTCCTGCCCGAGGTTTGTGTCGACACCCAGACCGGTAAGGTCAAGGTCGAGAAGTTCACCGCGGTCGCCGACGTCGGCACCATCATGAACAAGCTCCTGGTCGACGGCAACTTCTACGGCGGCCTGGCTCAGGGCATCGGCCTGGCGTTGACGGAGGACTTCGAGGACCTCTCCAAGCACACCAGCCTGCTCAAGTGCGGCATCCCCTACATCAAGGATATCCCCGATGAGATCGAGCTGCACTACAACGAGACCTACCGTCCGAACGGCCCTTACGGTGCTGCAGGCTGCGGCGAGGCCCCGCTGGATGCTCCGCACCCGGCCGTCCTCAACGCCATCTACAACGCCACGGGCGCCCGCATCACCCGTATCCCCGCGCGTCCTGAGAACGTCCTGGCTGCGCTGAAAGAGCTCGGCTAAGCCTTTCCAAGACGCAAGGTCCATGCTATAATAGAGAGGCCCATCCGGGCCTCTCTATTGATATCTGAATCGCCTCTCGCCGTCATGCGCGGCGATGCGGCAAGCCTGCCGAAAGGACGGGAACAGCATGTCACAGATACAGGAGCGTGGTTCGACCCACGTCTATAAAGTCAACCGCATCTCCAAGGAGGAGATGGACAGCATGGTGGAGCGCTGCGTTTACGAGCAGCCGCCGTTTTGCAGCGCCGCCTGTCCGCTGAAGCTGGATACGCGTGCAATGCTCAAGGCCGCGGCGGAGGGGGACTTCAAGAAGGCCCTGCTGCTGTATGAGAAGATCGCGCCCTTTCCGCTGATCCTCTCCCAGGGCTGTGAAGCGCCGTGTGAGAAAGCGTGCAGGCTCTGTGAGGTGGGCGATGGGGTCGCCGTTCGCGCGATCGAGGCTGCGGTCGCACGCTTCGGCGAACGGTCGAAGCTTGGTGGCGTGTTCCGTACCAAAAAACGGAAGACGACGGCGATCTTCGGCTCCGGTCTGTTCGCACTGTTCCTGGCGGGCGAATTGGAAAAGAAGGCCTATCCGGTCACCGTTTTTTGTGAAGAGCCCGATTTGGAGAGCTTCCTGCACTGTGAAACGGCCTTTCTGGACGAGGAAGCTTTTGAGCTGGAAGCCAGGCGCCTGCAGGGAAAGGATATCCAATTCGTCTTCGGCTGTGAGCTCAGCCCCGACTTCTTTGCGGAGCAGCGCGCGGCTTTCGACGTGGTATGCGCTTCGGAGGCTGTGGCAAAGCGCGTCTACCTGGACGCCGTGTGTATCCCGGAGCTGATGTTCTGTGAGGAGCGGCAGCTCGTGATGGGCTTTGGAGAGGGCGTGATGGCAGCGGCCTTCGGCGCGAAGAAAGCAGCGCTGACCGTGGATCGCCTGGCGCAGAAGCTCGACCCGCGCAACACCCGCGGCAGCGAGGGCGCGGTGGAGAGCAGACTGTACACGGATCTTTCCGAGGCCGAAACGCTTTCGCGCGTACCGCTGCCCGCTGCGGGGTATACCAGGGAGCAGGCGGCCGAAGAAGCAAAGCGCTGCATCCAATGCCACTGCGAGGAGTGTCTGAAGAGCTGCGCTTATCTGAAGCACTATAAAAAGCATCCCGGTCTTCTGGCGAAGGAGATCTATAACAATACGCAGATCATCATGGGCGACCATCAGCTCAACAAGCCCATGAACGCCTGCTCCCTGTGCGGGCAGTGCACCGTTGTCTGTCCCAACGGCTTCGACATGGCGCGCGTCTGTTCCGGCGCGCGGCGCAACATGGTGTCGACGGACAAGATGCCGCTGGCCCCGCATGAATTTGCGCTGCTGGACATGCTCTTTTCCAATGAGGAGGCGTTCCTCTGTCGGCCGCAGCCGGGATATGAGCGCTGCAAATACGTCTTTTTCCCTGGCTGTCAGGCCGCGGCGATCGCACCCGCGACGGTACGCGCCGCCTATGAGGATCTTTGCGCCCGTCTGGACGGCGGCGTAGCCCTGATGCTGGGCTGCTGCGGCGCCATCTGCGACTGGGCTGGGCGCTACGAGATGTACGACAAGACGAAGGACTTTATCGACCGGGAGCTTGCCAAGCTCGGCGACCCGATCGTGATCGCCGGGTGCCCGACCTGCAAAAAGGAGCTGAGCGAGCATGAGAGCGTACAGCTCACCGGTATCTGGGACGTGCTGCTGGAGCTCGGTCTCCCGGAGGGGGCAAAGAAGCTGGAGCGCCCGGTGGCCCTGCACGATTCCTGCGGCGCACGCGGGGACGAGCAGGTACAGGGCGCTGTACGCACACTCTGCGGAGAGCTCGGCTGCGAGCTGGTCGACACACCCTATTCCGGCGACCGGTCGCCTTGCTGCGGCTACGGCGGCCTGACAGCGTACGCCAACCGCGAGGTGGCGCAGGAAATGACCGAGAAATGCCTGGAGCGCTCCGGCGAGGCCTACGTTTCCTACTGCATGGCCTGCAGGGACCGCTTTGCGCGGCAGGGCAGGGAATCGCACCATGTTCTGGAGCTGGTCTACGGCACCGACGCCGGCGCTCCGCCGGACATCAGCGAGAAACGTTACAGCCGGCTTACGCTGAAGAACGATCTTCTGCGGGAGATCTGGCAGGAGGAGACGGCGGAAATGAAATTGGATTACGAACTGACCTACACAGATGAAGCCAGGCGCATGATGGATGAGCGCATGATCCTCACGGCGGACGTCATCGCCGTGCTGGATGGGTTCCGCGAAACGGGGGAGGCTATCCTCGATTCGGATACGGGGCTGCTCATCGCGCGCAGGCGCGTCGGCAACGCCACGTTCTGGGTGGCCTTTACCCGAGGCGGAGATGACGGCTACGTCGTGCACCGCGCTTACAGCCACCGTATGCAGGTCGTCAAAAGGGAGGGCTGATCATGGCTGCGGAGAAGAATTACTATACCATCGACCCGCAGGGCAAGCTGCAGTGTGTGAAATGCGGCGTCCCTCTGATAAAAGGCAAGGCAAAATTCATGTATCTGGACAACGGCTTCCCCGTGGAGCTGCCGGTGTGCCCGCAGTGCGGCTTCGTCTACGTGCCGGAGGAGCTGGCGCTCGGCAAGGTGCTCTCCGTGGAACGGGCCCTGGAGGATAAATGAACGGCCACCCGGGCGGCAGGGAGCACACGCTTCGCACGCTGTCGCTTGCGGCGCTGCCAAGCGGAGCGCGCATCCTGGATATGGGTGCGGGCGCAGGGGAGACGCTGCTGCTCCTGCGCGAACGAGGCTACGACGCCGAGGGGATCGACCTTGCGCCGCGCGCAGACATCGTGCGGCAGGCAGATCTGCTGCACTGCCCGTATGCCGACGGCAGCTTTGACGCGGTGCTGAGTCAGTGCGCCTTCTGGGTGAGTGGCGACGTGCCGGGCGCACTGCGCGAGGCCTGGCGCGTTCTGAAGCCCGGAGGCTCGCTGATCCTCTCCGACGTGGAATTTGACCCGCTGGCACCCAAACTCGTACAGGCGGGCTTTTTCGTCCTTCACGAGGAAGATATGGCGGCTGCGTGGAAAGCGTATTACATCGAATCGATCTGGCGCGGCGAGACCTGCGGCTGCGAGCTGCCAGGCGGTAAATGCGGTTACCGGCTGCTGATCGGGAGAAAGGAGTAGAAAATGGACCTTTTCGACAGAGTGATGGAGCTGTCCCGTTACGGGTACTTTTGCTCTCAGATCCTGGCGATCCTTTTGCTGGAAACGATCGGGGAGGAGAACCCGGGCCTCGTCAGGGCCATGGGCGGTCTCAACGGAGGCGTCGGCTTTTCGCAGGGCTGCTGCGGCTGCATGACAGGCGGCGCCTGCCTGATCTCGTATTTCACCGGCAAGGGCGAGGATACCGGCATGGACGACGTGCAGCATAAGCCTGCCCTCGCGGAGTTTACGCAGTGGTTTGAGGAAGAGATGACCGCGGAATACGGCGGGATCGATTGCCGCGACATCACGAAGGGCAACCCGGCAAAGCGCGTGGAGTACTGCCCGCAGATCATTGCCGCCACCTATGAAAAATGTATGGAGATCCTCAGCGAAAGGGGATTCTTATGATCTTTGCAGCGACACGCAGTGTTTGTCCCGTTTGCCTGCGCGTGGTCGAAGCGCGCAAGCGCTCCGAGAAGGACGGGATCTATCTGGATAAAGCCTGCCCGGAGCACGGGCGCTTTTCGACTTTGATCTGGGAGGGCGATCTGCCCTCCTATCTGCGTTGGAACAGCAATAACAGCGCGATCGATCCGCCACGGGACGCCAGGGCGGCGGACAGAGGCTGCCCTTACGACTGCGGCCTGTGCGCAGAGCATCAGCGCAAGGGCTGCTGCATGGTGCTGGAACTGACCAGGCGCTGTAACCTCCGCTGCCCGGTATGCTTTGCGGCGGCAGGGGAAAGCGCGGAAAGTGACTTGCCCCTGTCGGAAATCGAGAAGCAGTACGATTATCTGATGGCGCACGGCGGCCCATTCAACATCCAGCTCTCCGGCGGCGAGCCCACGGTGCGGGACGATCTGCCTGCAATCATCCGCCTGGGACGTGAGAAGGGCTTCAGCTTTTTCCAGCTCAACACCAACGGCCTGCGTCTTGCCGCGGAGCCCGAGTACGCAGCGGTCCTCAGGGAGGCGGGGCTCGATACCGTTTTCCTGCAGTTCGACGCGCTGGACGACGCGGTATACGAGACGCTGCGCGGACGCGCGCTGCTCGCCGAGAAGCTGCGCTGCATCGATAACTGCTCCGAGGCCGGACTCGGCATCGTGCTGGTGCCCGTAATCGCACGCGGTGTGAACGAGAACCAGGTCGGTGCGATCCTGCGCTTTGCCCTCGGGAGGATGCCCGCCGTGCGCGGCGTGCACTTCCAGCCCATCAGTTATTTCGGCCGCTGCGCTCTCGAGCGGCCGGAGCGCCCTGTCACGATCCCGGCGCTGCTGCGCATGATCGAGGAGCAGACCGGGGGCGCGCTGCGCGCGTCCGATTTTTCCGGCGGCGGCGCGGAAAGCCCGTATTGCTCCTTCCATGCCAGCTATCGTCTGCGGGACGACGGCAGTCTGAAATGCCTGCCGCGGCGTTCCGGAGACGGCTGCTGCTGTACGTGCTCCGATGATTCGCGGCTTTCCGTCGCGGGACAGTGGAGCGGCAGCGCACCCGCGTTCGCGGCGGACGGTGAGCTGGAGGAGACCTCCGCGCTCGACGCCTTTCTGGAGCAAACCCGCCTGCGGACCTTCGCAGTCTCCGGCATGGTGTTCCAGGACGCGTGGAATCTGGATCTTGAGCGCCTCCAGCGCTGCCACATCTGTGAGGTAGACAGCGCCTACGGCATGGTGCCATTCTGCGCGTATAACCTGACGGACAGCGCGGGGCGAGCACTATACAGACGATGAGCGTACCGCGGATCGACGCGCTGATCATGGCGCAGGAGAATATGGAGCGCACGGACCGCGCCGCGATCGAGCGCATGCAGCTTGCAAAGCTGAACGCACTGCTGCGTCGTGAGAAGGAGAGGGGCGCTTTTTACGCGGGGCTTCCGGATCATCTTGCGAGCCTCGACGAGCTTGCGGCCCTGCCCTTTACGACGGATGAGGACCTGGCGCATAACGCGCCCGGGCTGCTGCTCTGCTCGCAGGCGGAGATCCAGCGCGTGCTGTCCGATGCGACCTCCGGCACGACGGGAGCGGCCAAGCGCGTTTTTTTCACGGAAGGGGACTGTGAGCGCACGGTGCAGCTCTTCACGGCTGGTCTGGGAGAGCTTGTCTTTCCCGGAAGCGTGACGATGATCTGCTTTCCCTTCTCCGGTCCGTATGGCCTGGGAGAGCTGATCGCGGAGGCGATCGTGCGCCTGGGAGCCAGACCGCTGAAGCTGGGAGCTGGATGCAGCTACGGCGAGCTGAAGGCGGCTCTGGCCGAGGAACAGCCGGACACCTTCGTCGGCATGCCGGTGCAGCTTTTGAGTATGCTGCGCGTCTGCGGGCGAGGCAGCCTGCGGCGCGCCCTCGTCAGCGGTGACGCCTGTACGCCCGCCGTCCTGCGGGCCAGTGAAGAGATCCTGGGTACACGGCTCTTTCCGCATTACGGCTCCCGGGAAATGGCCCTGGGCGGGGCGATCTGCTGTCCGGCTCACGAGGGGATGCATTTGCGGGAAAACCACGTGATCGCAGAGATCGTGGACGAAAGCGGCCGCCCGCTGCCGCCGGGCGAGACCGGAGAGCTGGTCATCACAACCATCGGCATGGAGGCCATGCCTCTGATCCGCTATCGGACGGGTGACTATACGCGCGTCCTGCCGGGGCGCTGCCCCTGCGGAAGCGAGGTACTGCGGCTGGACACCGTTCGCCGGAAGGGGGAGGCTGCGCGGATATCAGCGCTGGACGAACAGCTTTTCGCCCTGCCGCACGTCGTGGACTATCGGGCCGAAAGAAGGGACGGGCGGCTCGTCATCGAGGTGCTGACAGCGGGGGAGGGCCCCTTGCCGGAGCTCGACGCACAGTGGATACTGCGCCCTGCCGCCATGGAAGACAGAGCGCTGTACACTGGGAAACGCAAGATATTGTGGTCTCGTTAAGCGCATGACACATCCGGGAGAAATCACGCAAGAATTTATGAATTCGCACAAAATAGTTGTTGACATAATTTGATCCTTTGTGTATAATACATA
>JAFUUR010000068.1 GCA_017477695.1 Oscillospiraceae bacterium
CTCTCGCTCAACGAGACCGCGCAGGCCGTGCTGCTCATAGGGATCCTCCTGCCCGTCATCGTGGAAGATCTTTCACGAGACTGAAGAACTCCTCCCTGCTCATGAGCGCGTTGAGCACGTCGAGCAGGCTGTCCGCCGTCAGGCGTTCCGGCAGGCACAGCTGCTGCAGAAGGCGCTTGCGCGCCTCTCTGCTGCCCTGCTTGCCGCTCAAGCCCAGCAAATAGAGATCCGCCTTGCGGATCGGATCTGCCGCCCGCGCATCGGTCTCCGCATCCAGAAACGTGGCGCCCGCGCGCTCCAGGGCGGCCAGCAGCGTCTCTGGCCGCATCCCCTCCACTCCGAGCTTGCCCTCCTTTGAGGGCGCTTTTTTTCTGCGCTCTTTTCCGTAGAGATCAGGGATATAGGCGTGCTTGACGTATGCGGGATCCACGCAGCCTTTGATGAAGTTTCGGATCACAAAACCCGCGCCGTCCGTGTCCGTCAGAACGATCAGACCGCGTTTTTCCGCCATGGTGCGCAGGAGGTGCTGCTTCTGTTTGTCGTTAAAGAGACCGAAGCCGGCGGTCTCCAGGATCACGGCGTCCACGACCTGGCTGAGCGCGTTTTTATCGTAGCGCCCTTCGACGACGACGACTTCCTTAATCGCGCGCATCCGACTCACCTGCCGCTATCCGCAGTACGACCTCCTTGAACAGCTCACGATCGTCCTCGCCGCTGCTCTTGATCCGGTAGTCCGTCTCTGCGCAGAGCTCGACCGCACGCTTGAGCTGCTCCGGGCGGAAACCGCGGGCTGCGTTGATGAAGCGGCGCGCGATAAAATCATGCTTGATCGCACAGACCTCCATGACGTAGGCGCTCCCGAGCCCCTCGTCGATCGCGAGCCGCGCAGCGTACAGCTTGCGCATCTGGACGCCCAGCATCGCCAACATCGGGATCGGCTCGTTCTTTTTATCAGCAAGCAGCTCTGCGAGCGTACCGATCGCGGCGTTGTACTGCTTTTGTGCGATCTGGTCCGTCATGTCGAATATGACCGCCTCCGGGATGTGGTTGGCCACGGCCTCCACGTCGGCCACGCGTACCTTGTCGCCGGTCGTATAAGCGGCGATCTTGTCGATTTCCGGGATCAGGCGGCTCATAAGGTCGCCGCTGATGAAGATCAAACGCTGCGCCGCCTCCAACTCGACGCCCTTGCCAGCCGCTGCGAAGCGGCGCGCGATCCAATCGATCAGCATACCCTGCGGCTGCTGTGTAAAGCGGAGCTCTTCCGCGAGTTCCCGCAGGCCTTTGATGGCTTTGAGCCTGCCGTCCGGCTCGAACTGCGCGCTCTGAACGAAAGCGACGGTGCAGTAATCGGGGATATCCGACAGGATCTTCAGGCACTGCTCGGCGGAAGCAAGCTTGTTGAGATCGACGCCCCGTATCTCAACGAAGCTGCGCTCCGTCATAAAGGGCATGGCGTCGATCGCCTGCTGCAGCTCGAGCGGGTCCAGTTCCGGTCCGTCGAGTCGTTTGAAGCTGAAGCTGTCCTCCCCTTCCGGCAGACAGAGCTTTTTGAGCTTGGCCAGATAATCTTCGCGCAGATAGTCCTCCGGGCCCCAGAGCAGATACAGCTTTTTGGGTCCGGCTTCCTTCAGTTCGCGCACGGCTGTGGGATAGTGCAGCCGCTTATCATTTTTGTCGTTCCGTTTCGCCATATTCCCGTCCTATGCGTATCACGATGTTTCCGTCCTGATCCGTTCTGAATACAGTATAACCGCAGGCGTCAAGTCGTTCAAGCGTTTCCTCACTCGGGTGACCGTACGTGTTGTAGCCGACGCTGATGACGGCCGTATGCGCGCCGATGCTCTGCAGCAGTTCCTCGCAGCTCGAGCTGTGAGATCCGTGATGGCCCACTACCAGCAGCTCGATATCGTGCAGACGATGAGCGGCAAGGAGCGCGCGCTCCGCATCTGCGGACGCGTCGCCCGTGACGAGGACGTCGTAGCTCCCGAGCGACACTCTGCTCATCAGCGAGCGCTCGTTCGCGTCTCCTTCCGTCACCGGCGTGAAGATCGACGCGCGGATCCCGGCGCATACGAGCTCCAGATCCTCCCGGAGAACGAGAAGCTCCGTCCCGTGCCTCTCAGCGCTGTGCCGCAGCGCGGTAAGCGTATCACCGGACCAGTCATCCTGGACAGGCATCACGATCCGTTTGACCCGCGTCATCTCCAGCAGCATCGGCACACCGTTGACGTGATCCTCATCCAAATGCGTTAAAATCAGCAGATCGACCTGCTTTCTTCCGCAGGCGCTCAGATACGCTCCCGCGGTCTCTCCGGCGTTTTCCAGGCTCCAGAGTCCTCCGCAGTCGATCATCACGGTGCTTTCCCCGGAATAGGCCGTGATGCACTGGCCCTGTCCCACGTCCAGCACGCTCACGATCCCCGGCTCCCGCTCGTAGCTCGCGCGGGTCACGGTGCCGACCGCGAAGAGAGCCGCCGCAGAGAGTGCGGCCGGAAGCAGGAGCTTCAGCCGCCTGTCAAGCTGCGTGAGCGAAAGGGCGGCAAAAGCCGCATAGCAAAACAGAAGCCAGAGCAGCGCAAGCCCGTTTTGCAGATAGACCACCGCGAAGGGGATCGAAGCCGTGAGCCTGGCAACGAGCAGCAGAAAGCGCGCAGGCCAGGCGACCAGCCAGGCAAGCGCTGTACCCGCAGCCGGAAGCAGAGCGCCGATAAAACAGGCGAGATACGCGCCGCAGAAACAAAGCGGCACCGTCCAGAGCGCGAGCATACCGGACAGCGGTGAGAGGATCGCCGCATAGCCGAAATGGATCGCCACGAGTGGCAGCGTAAAGACCATCGCGCTGAGGCTTGCCGCGACGACCGCGGCCGCGCCCTCCAGCAGGCGACCCAGACGGTTGGACGGCAGCAGGGTGCTCAGGCTTTCAGAGAACCAGTCGGAAAAACACATGAGTCCCGCCATGGACGAAAAGGACAGTTGCAGGCTCACGCTCGCCGCCGCATACGGATTGACCAGCAGGATCAGCGCCAGGGCCGCGGACAGTGAGGTCAACGTGTCGTTCTCCCTCCTGACCACGGACGCGAGGAGCAGGAGCGTCTGCATGATCCCGGCGCGCACGGCGGAGGGGCTCGCTCCTGTCATGAGGACGAAGAAC
>JAFUUR010000010.1 GCA_017477695.1 Oscillospiraceae bacterium
CCCTGGGAGGTAGAACCGTTGGAGGACAGGACCTCAGAGACCACGCGGATGGCATAGGGGAAGTCCTCTACCTCGGGGATGACGCTCACCAGCGCCTTCTCCACCAGAGCGCCATGGCCGTACTCGCGGCGGCTGGTGCTGCGGCTGGCACGGGCCTCGCCCGTGGAATAAGAGGGCATGTTGTAGTGGTGCATGAAGCGCTTGGAGGTGGGCTCCCAGATGGTGTCCAGCTTCTGGGCGTCGCTCAGGGTGGCGAGGGTCGCGATGGAGAGGACCTGCGTCTGTCCGCGGGTGAACAGGCCGGAGCCGTGCACCACGGGGATCACGCCGACCTCGGCGGCCAGCGGGCGGATCTCGTTCATCTGGCGGCCGTCGACACGCTTGCCGGCCAGCAGCCACTTCTTGACGACCTTCTTCTGCAGCTTGTACAGGATCTCATCCATGTACTGCATGAGGTCGGGATGCTCCTCGCCGTACTTCTCCTCGACCATGCTGACCCACTCGTTCACGCGGGCCTCGCGCACGTTCTTGTCGTCGGTGTCCATGCAGTGCTCCATGGAGGCGAACTCGTTGGCGACGAGCTTCTCGAACAGCGCCTCGTCGAAAGCGGCGTGCTCGTAGCTGAACTTGGGCTTGCCGACCTCGGCGACCATCTTGTCGATCAGGTCGAGGACGGGCTGCAGGTGCTCGTGCGCCTGGACGATGCCCTCGTACATGACCTCATCGGGGACCTGGTCGGCCTCGGACTCGATCATGACGATCTTCTTATGGGTGGCCGCGATGGTGGTGATCATGCGGTTGGTCTCCTGCTCGGCGTGCGTGGGGTTGAAGAGGTACTTCTCCCCGTCCCAGCCGAGGACGATGCCGGCGATGGGCCCGTTGAAGGGCACGTCGGAGATGGAGACGGCGGCGGAAGCGCCGATCATGGCGGTGATCTCCGGGGAGCAGTCCCGGTCGATGGAGAGGACCTCGCAGGCGATGACCACGTCGTTGCGCAGGTCGGAGGGGAAGAGCGGACGCATGGGGCGGTCGATCAGGCGGGAGGCCAGGACCGCGGGCAGGCTGGGCTTGCCCTCGCGGCGCATGAAGCTGCCGGGGATGCGGCCGACGGCGTAGAGCTTCTCGTTAAAGTCCACGGACAGGGGGAAGTAATCAATCCCGTCCTTGGGACGCGCGGAAGCGGTGCAGGTGACGAGCACGGTGGTCTCGCCGTAGCGGACCAGAACGGCCGCGTTGCACAGCTCTGCCATCTTGCCCACTTCCATGCTCAGCGGGCGGCCTTCGTACTCGATCTCGTACTTTCTGTAGTTGGGGAACTGCTTGTTGGTAATGATCATGTGGTTCTCCTTTGTGATAGTCGGTTTCTATAACGGCTTATATCTCCACGAGACGCCGACAGCTTAGCACTTGAAACAGCGGCCCGGCGGGCCGTTCCTTCAAATGCTGATCTGCCGGCCGTCTCCCTTGTGGACGGCTGGGATAAAAAAGTGCAGGGGATAGTATTCAATTATCCCCTGCAGAAAACCTTCATACCCCTCAGTAAAGGCCCCGCTTACTTGCGGATGCCCAGCTTGGCGATGATCGCGCGGTAACGTTCGATGTCCTTCTTCGCCAGATAGTCCAGCAGACGGCGGCGCTTGCCGACCATCTTGTACATGCCCAGACGGCTGTGATCGTCGTTGGGATGCTGCTTGAGATGCGCGGTCAGCTCACGGATGCGCTGGGTGAGGATCGCGATCTGCACCTCGGGGGAGCCGGTGTCTCCCTCGTGGGTGGCGTTCTCGGTGATGACCTGGGTCTTGACTTCTTTGGTGATCATTTGCGGTAGCTCCTTTCAAATTCATGCTATACCCAACAGCCAGGTCAAAGGCGGAAAGGAAACCGCATCGGCGGCATGACCCTTTGACGTAGTCTGCGGGCGCGTACTTTGGTATACTACCATTCCCGCCGCGGGAAGTCAAGAGGAAAAGCGCGAAAAATCTCCCCGGGAAGGTCCCGGGGAGATCGGTATGCGTATGCGGGGATCAGCCGATGGTGCAGTACATGAAGTACTTGTAGCCAAGCGGGTTGGAGAAGAAGCCGTCCACGTTCTGGTCGATCATGTACAGATCGGTGTAGAAGTACAGCGGGCAGATGCAGCCGGTGGACATGAGCAGGTCCTCGGCGCGGTGCATAAGCTCGTAGCGCACTTCGTTGTCGGTGCAGGACTTGATGGTCTTGATGAGCACGTCGTAGGTCTCGCTCCAGGTGCCGTTCTCGACCTGGATCTCGTAGCCGAGATCGGTCAGATCCAGGCTGTACAGAGCGAGATCCTTGTGGGCGCCGCGGCCGAACTGCACGTCGTTGTTGCCGGAGGCGGTGGTCCACATATCCAGGAAGCAGATGGGATCGTTGTAGTCGGCCAGCCAGCCGTTGCGGGCGATGGAGTAGTCGCCCTGCTTACGGGTGTTCAGGAAGGTGGCCCACTCCTGGTTCTCCAGGTTCATGGTGATGCCGATGCCGGCCAGGGCGCTCTGCAGGTACTCGCCGATGGCCTTGTGGCCCTCGGAGGTGTTGTAGAGGTAGGTCAGCGTCGGGAAGCCGGAGATCTGACCGGTGGTCTCATCGTAATCGTAGTACTTCTTCAGGATCTCGAGCGCCTGGGTGAAGTTGTCTTCGAAGGCGTCCTCGGACACGTCGTAGTAGCCGATGAAGCCGTCGTTGTCGCCGGCGGTCTCATAGAACTGGGTGCCGTCGGGGTTGGTCATGCCCATGGCGACGAAGGAGGAGGCGGGCACCTGACCGGCCTGGCCGATCTCCTCGACGATGTAGTTGCGGTCAAACAGCAGGCCGAGGGCGCTGCGGATCTCCGCGCGGGCAAGCTCGGCTTCCGCACCGCTCAGGCCGCTGGAGGCGGGGAGGATCTCCTCGTTGACGTTCCAGCAGACGTAGTAGGTGCCGATCTGGCCAACGACCTTGAACTCCTCGGGATAATCCGCCTTGAGGGCGGGGATCTCGTTGGTGGGCACGTCGTCGATCAGCTGCCACTCGCCGTTCTTGAAGTTGGTGAGCTGGTTGTTGGCGTCGTCGGACAGATAGCACTCGATCTTGTCCATGGTGACTTCGTCGGCGTCAACGTAGTTGGGGTTCTTCTCGAGGGTGATGAGGCTGTTGTGATCCCAGCCGGTCATGACGTAGGGGCCGTTGCCGACGTAGGTGGAGGGATCGGTCGCCCAGCCCTCGTCCGCCACGACGTCCTCACGCACGGGGAAGTAGGTGGGGAAGGCCAGCAGCTCGTTCCAGTAGGAGACGGCGGAGGAGAGGGTGACCTCGAGGGTCTTGTCGTCCAGCGCCGTGACGTTGAGCTGCGCGCCCTCGACGGGCTCGTCGGCCCAGATGTCTTCGTAGCCGTCAACGACCTCGAACATGTAGCCGTAGTCGGCGCCGAGCTCCACGGAGGCGGCACGCTGCCAGGCAAAGGCAAAGTCGGCAGCCGTGACGTCCTGCCCGTCGGACCACTTCAGGCCGTCGCGCAGGGTGTAGGTGTAGGTGACGGTGCCGTCCTCGTTCTCAACGCCTTCGACCAGCTCTTCAGCCGCGTCGGGGACGATGACCAGGGCGCCGCTGTCGTCCTCGGCCCACTTGGCCAGGCCGGAGAACAGGTGGACGAGCATGGTCGCGCCGTCAACGGCGGAGTTGAGCGCGGGGTCGAGGGTGTCGGGCTCGGAGGCGAGACACACGGCGATGCTGCTGGGGCCGGCCTCGGCGGCAGGCTCCGCCTCGGCTGCGGGTTCGGCAGCGGTGCTCTCAGCGGGAGCGGCCTTGGTATCGGCGGACGCGGCGGGAGCGGAAGAGCTGCCGCAGGCGGCCAACGCAAAGACCATGGCAGCCGCCAGAAGCAGTGCAAGGATCTTTTTCATTTTGGGGTTTCCTTTCAATAATATATTTTCAAACCGTGCGCGCGCACAGGTCTGAAGCGAAGTTTTCCGCGGACTCAGTTGAGCTCCGCGATGCGGTGGCAGGCGGCGAAATGCCCGGGCGATACCTCCGCAAATTCCGGCATGCTCTGCGCGCAGGCCTCCGTGGCGTGCGGGCAGCGGGTGCGGAACGGGCAGCCGGAGGGCGCGTTGAGCGGGCTCGGGATATCGCCGGTGAGGACGATGCGCCGGTTCGCGCGCGCGACCTTCGGGTCGGGCTGCGGCACGGCGGACATGAGCGACTTCGTATAGGGGTGCAGCGGGTGCTCGTAGATCTCCTTCGCGTCCGCGAGCTCCACCATCTTGCCCAGATACATGACGGCGATCCGGTCGCTGATATGGCGGACGACCAGGATATCGTGCGCGATGAAGAGATAGGTCAGGCCCATCTGCTCCTGCAGCTCGTCGAACATGTTGATGACCTGCGCCTGGATGGACACGTCCAGCGCGGACACGGGCTCGTCACAGACGATGAACTGCGGCTTGAGCGCCAGCGCGCGGGCAATGCCGATGCGCTGCCGCTGACCGCCGGAGAACTCGTGCGCGTAGCGGGAGGCGTGCTCGCTGTTGAGGCCGACCTGCCCCATCAGCTCGAGGATGCGCTCGCGCCGCTCGGCCTTGTTCGCATACATCTTGTGGATATCCAGCGGCTCGCCGATGATATCGGAGACGGTCATGCGCGGGTTGAGGGAGGAGTACGGGTCCTGGAAGACCATGGTGGCCTTTTTGCGGAATTCGTTGATCTCCGCCTTGGTCTTGACCGGCCTGCCGTCGAAATAGATCTCGCCGTCGGTGGGCTTGTACAGATGCAGCAGCGTGCGGCCCACGGTCGTTTTCCCGCAGCCGGACTCGCCCACGAGGCCCAGGGTCTCCCCTTTCCGGATGGCGAAGGAAACGTCGTCCACCGCCTTAAGGGGTTTGGACTGGAACATGCCGGTGTTGATGCTGAAGTACTCCTTCAGATGCCGGACTTCGACCAGGTTGTCGTTGAGGATCTCAGGCATCCGCTTCACCGCCTTTCCCGTTGTCCGCCCCGTCGCCGGGGGCGTCCTCGGCCAGTCCTTCCTTTACGTTCATCCAACAGGCGGCCGCGTGGTCGGTGTTGACCGCCATGCGTTCGCAGCGCTCGCGCAGGCAGATCTTCATGGCGTTGTCGCAGCGCGGCGCGAAGGGGCAGCCGGCCGGCATGTTCAGCAGGTCGATCGGCGTGCCGGAGATGGGCTGCAGGCGCGTGCCGGCGGTGTCCGCCGTGGGGATGGAGCGCAGCAGGCCCTTGGTGTACTCGTGCCGCGGGTTGTAGAAGATCTCGTCCGCGGTGCCCTGCTCGCAGATGGAGCCGGCGTACATGACGATGACCTCGTCGCACAGCTGCGCCACCACGCCCAGATCGTGCGTGATCATGATGATGGCCATGCCGAGCTCCTCCTGCAGGGACTTCATCAGATCCAGGATCTGCGCCTGGATGGTCACGTCCAGCGCGGTGGTGGGCTCGTCGGCGATCAGGATGTCCGGCTCACAGGCCAGGGCCATGGCGATCATGACGCGCTGGCGCATGCCGCCGGAAAACTCGTAGGGGTACTGCTTCATGCGCTTTTCCGGCTCGTTCACGTTCACGAGGCGCAGCATCTCGACCGCGCGGTCCCAGGCCTGCCTGCGGTTGCGGTCAGTATGCAGGGTGATGGCCTCCATGAGCTGGCGGCCGATCGTATAGGTGGGGTTGAGCGAGGTCATGGGATCCTGAAAAATGATGGAGATCCGGTTGCCGCGCACGGTCTTCATGACCTTTTCGCCGGCGTTGACCAGCTCCTGCCCGTCGAGCTTGATGGAGCCCTCCACGATCCTGCCGGAGGCGGCGAGGATCTGCATGATGGAATAGGCCGTGACGGATTTGCCGGAGCCGGATTCGCCCACGATCCCCAGGACCTTGCCCCGCTCCAGATCGAAGGACACGCCGTTGACGGCGCGCACCTCTCCGGCCGGGGTGAAAAAGGAGGTGTGGAGATCTCTTACTTCCAATAGTGCCATATCGTCCTCTCCTCTCTCAGGTTCTCAGCTTGGGATCGAAGGCGTCGCGCAGGCCGTCGCCGAAGAGGTTCAGCGAGAGCACGATCAGCGAGATCACCAGGGCCGGGATCACCATGCGGAAGGGATAAGAGGACAGGCCGTTGAGCGCGTCCGAGGCCAGGGAGCCCAGCGACGGCATCGGCGCGTTCACGCCCAGGCCCAGGAAGGACAGGTAGCTCTCGGTAAAGATGGCGTTAGGGATCTGCAGAGCGGTGGAGATGATGACCACGCTGATGCAGTTGGGCAGCAGGTGCTTGCGGATGACCCAGCCGCCCCTGGCGCCCGCGGCGCGGGAGGCCAGAACGTATTCCTGCTCGCGCAGAGAGAGGATCTGCCCGCGGATCAGGCGGGACATGGACACCCAGTACAGCACGCCGAACACGATGAAGAGGCTGATGATGTTGCTGCCGATCTTCTCGAGGGCGGTGCCCTCCAGGGCGGGGCCGAGCGTCATCTTCAGCACGCTCGCCAGCAGGATGACCATGAGCATGTCCGGCAGGGAGTAGATGATATCCACGATGCGCATGATGATCAGGTCGACCTTGCCGCCGCAGTACCCCGCGATCGAGCCCACCGTCAGTCCGATGATTAAAACGATGATGCTCGCAAAGAAGCCCACCGCCAGCGAGATGCGCGTCCCGTAGACCACGCGGATGAAGTAGTCGCGCCCGGAGGAATCCGTGCCGAACACGTGGGGGAAGACCTTCTCCCCGGCGTCGATCTTCTTCAGCTCGGTCTTGCCGTAGGTGAAGGGGGCGAGGTTGTTGTAGGAGGCGTCCACGGGCTTGCCCGGCGTGACGCCGAGCATCTTGTCATAGGAGTAGGGCCAGAACTGGGGGATGAGGATCGAGGAGAGCGTGATGACCAGGATGATGATCAGGCTCGCCGTGGCCACGTGGTTTTTCAGAAGGCGCTTCATCCCGTCCTTGAAGAAGGTGGAGGAGGGGCGCATCTGCACCATGTATTCCTTCTCTTCCTCCGTGGCGGGCAGGAACGCGTCCACGTCCACATGCATGCTGAATTTCTTTGACATGTTCCGCCCTCCTTATTCCAGATTGATCCGGGGGTCGACGACCTTGTAGAGGATATCGCTGATCAGATTCATGATCACGATCAGCACGGCCAGCACGATCGTCGTCCCCATGACCATGGGATAGTCCCGGTTGGTGATGCTGCTGACGAAGGCGCGGCCGATGCCCGGCACGGCAAAGATCTGCTCCACCACCAGGGAGCCGGTGACGATATAGGCCAGCATCGGGCCGAAGTAGGTGATGACCGGGATGAGCGAATTCTTCAGCGCGTGGCCGAAGATGATCTTCACGCCGGAGACGCCCTTGGCCTTCGCGGTGCGGATGTAGTCCTGCCCCAGCACGTCCAGCATGGAGGAGCGGGTAAGGCGCGTGATGTAGGCCATCGGGTAGAGCGCCAGCGTCACGATCGGCAGGATCAGCCCCTGGCTGGAGGCGCCGTTGGCCGGCAGGATGGCCAGCTTGATCGCGAAGAGCACCAGCAGGAGCGAGCCCATGATGAACGAGGGCATCGAGACGAAGGCCGTCGTGATGACCATGATGACCTTGTCGATGAACTTGTTGCGCCGCAGCGCCGCCAGGGCGCCCAGCGGGATGCCGACCACGGCGGCCAGCGCCGCGGCGATCACGCCGAGCTTGGCGGAGGTCCTCATGCCGTCGGCGATCACGTCGATGACCATGCGGCCGCGCTGCTTGAGCGAGGGTCCGAAGTCAAAGCGGGTGACAACGTCCTTGAGGTAGGTGAAGTACTGCTCCATGAGGGGTTTGTCCAGCCCGTATTTGGCCTCCAGCGCCGCCTGCGCCGCGGCGGATATCGCCTTCTCGCCCATGAAGGGCCCGCCGGGCACGGCGTGCATGACGAAAAAGGTCACCGTGATGACCACCCAGACCGTCACGATCGCCAGGCCGATGCGCTTGAGGATATACGCCAGCGTTTTTGAACTCATTTGCTTGAACCGCCTTTATCTTTCTTCTTGCATCGTGCGGAAGATTTATCACCTTTTCGCAGGAAAAGGTGCAAGGGGCCGGCCCCTTGAAAATTCGTGCCCGGATATTATACAGTATCGTCGGGTATATTGCAAATCATTTCCCAAATTTCTCCGAAAAATCGTAGAATAATGCGAAAAAAAGCAGAAAAAGCCCCCAAAGCAGCCGCTTTGGGGGCTTGATCTCGCGGGAAAACCCGGATGAACGGGAACGGCCGGCTCAGAATTCGCCCATTTCGAACTCGTCGCCCTCGGGGATCTCCTCGTCCGCGTCGTCCGTTTCCTCCGTGACAGTGGGAACGAACTCGGTCAGATAGGCCTCCTCGGGCAGCCCCGCCAGGTAGCCGGGCAGGTTGATGATCACGCCGTCCATGCCGTAGGGGAGCTTGAGCTGATGGGTGGAGACCGTCTCCTCCCCGCCCTTCTCCTGGGTGATCTTCAGCGTCATTTCAAAGTTCTGGCCGATGTTGGTGGCGGAACCGCGCTCTCTGTCGTAGAGCTTGGCAACCTGCTCGCCCTTGACCAGGACGACCACCTTGTAGGGCGTCTTGTATTCCGTGCCCTCGTATTCCAGCTTTTTGTTGTCCAGATAGACCGTGTGGCCGCGGCCGATGACCATCATCACCGCGGCGATCGCGATGAGGACTGCCAGCGTGCCGAGGCGGAACAGAAGCATTCTCTTTTTATTCATTCTCCGCCTCCTGCTGCGCCTGCGCAAGCTGCTGGCCCATCATGCTCTTGACCTTGCGCTTCTTGGTTTCGTACATGATCAGCGCCACCGTGATGACCGCGTAGGATACGAACACGCGGAAGTACTCGCCGATCATGGAGTCTCCCGTGATGGCGGCGCCCGCCTTCGGCGCGACGATGAACATGGTGTGGAACAGGATGACGCCGAGGAAGACGTTGCCGATGGAGGCCTTCTCCACGCTCGCGCCGCCGACCAGCAGCGCCGCGATGCAGAACATGCCGATCTGGGAGTGCGAGCTGTAGGTCGCGATATTGCCCATGTTCTGCAGGTAGATCACCATGCCGAAGCCCGCGAGCACCGTGGACATGACGATGGAGATGATGCGCGTGCGCTCGACATTGATGCCCGCGTCACGGGCGACCTCGATGTCCTGGCCGACCGCGCGCATGTCCTGGCCGAGCTTGGTCCGCCGGAACCAGAGGATGAACAGGCACAGCAGCGCGATGATGAGGAAGGTCAGCACGGGGATCTTCACGCCGCCGACCTTAATCGCCAGGAGATTATCCAGGCACTGGCGCATGTTCAGCAGGGACACGGTGTTGCGGATGCCGTAGCCGCGCGGCAGCTTGATGGAGAAGTGCTTGATGGGGATGATGGGGCCCATCATGTACAGCACCACCAGCTGGTACAGGCCGTTGGTGAAGAAGCTGATGATGTAGCTGGTGATCATCTCACGGCCCTTGGCCATGTTCAGGATCTTGCCGCAGAAAGCGCCCAGCAGCACGGAGATGGGGATGGACAGGATCATGGCCAGCACCACACCGGGGATGCCCCAGATCTGCCAGTCGGAGACAAAGATCAGGGCGATCTCGCCGGCCATGGCGCCCAGCGTCATGCCGAAGTTCAGGCCCATACCGGACATTATGGGGATCAGAAGCGCCAGGATCAGGAAGATGTTGCGCCCCATACGGGTCACGATCTCGTTGAGC
>JAFUUR010000069.1 GCA_017477695.1 Oscillospiraceae bacterium
CGGCCGACGGGGAGGAAGCGGCGTGCGCGCAGTTCTCCGCGCAGCGCGTCCCCTCCGCGCGCGGCGAGCGCGCGGAACGTCGGCCCGTCGGCCGGGACGACGGGATTCTCGATCCCGAGCACGGCCGCGTCGGCCCCGACGGAGAAAACGTCCTCCAGGGTGAAGGTGTACGGCATGGCGCGCCTCCGTCTCTTTACAGCAGGCCCGTCTTTTCCATGGCCTGCCGGAGGTCGCCGATGATATCCTCCGGCTCCTCCAGCCCCACGGAAAAGCGAAGGAAGCCCCTGCGGAACTTCTCCGGATACAGGAGGATGCGCTCGTCGTAGCTGGGCTGCGGGAAGATCAGGCTCTCGTCATGCCCCAGGGAGACCGCGAAGGTGACGACCCGCAGCGCCGCGCAGAAGCGCTCCACCGTCTTGTCGTCCGTGTCGAGCCCGAAGGAGATGACGCCGCCGCAGCCGTTTTTCATCTGCTTCTGCGCCACGGCGTAGCCGGGGTCGTCCGGCAGGCCGGGATAGGACACGAAGGTGACGCAGGGCTGCTTCTGCAGCCACTCGGCGATCTGCTGCGTGGAGGCGTTGATACGCTGCATGCGCAGCGGGAAGGTGACCGAGCCGCGGAAGATCTGCCAGGCGTTGAAGGGGCTGATCACCGCGCCGACGTTCACCTGCGCCTCGTAGCGGATGCGGTCCATGGTCTCCAGATCGTTGGAGATGATGGCGCCCCCCTGCGCGTCGCCGTGGCCGTTGACGTACTTGGTGAGCGCGTCCACGACGAAGTCCGCCCCCAGCTCCAGCGGGCGCTGGTTCAGCGGCGAGGCGAAGGTGTTGTCCACGGACAGCAGCGCCCCGTTCTCGTGGGCGATCTGCGCGACGGCGGCGATGTCCGTCACGCCGACGGTGGGGTTGTCCGGCGTCTCGATATGCACGAGGCGGGTGCCCGGCGTGATCGCCCGGCGCACCGCGTCGAGGTCGGTCATGTCCACCATCACCGTCTCCACGCCGAACTTGCGGTTGAAGAGCTCGTGGAACATCCGGTATACGGCCATGTAGCTGACGTTCGGATAGACCACCCGGTCCCCCGTCTGCAGCAGCGTCCAGAACAGTGCGTGCAGCGCGCCGACGCCGCTCGCGAGGACGATGGCGTCGTCCGCGCCGTAGAGCGCCGCGACCTTCTCCTCCAGCCAGTGCTGGTTGGCGTTGCCGTTGCGCGCGTACATGAGCAGATCCGTGGAGGAATAGTTCACCTTGGACAGATCGTCCGGCAGCTTGTAGCTGTTGGCCATGTGCAGCGGGCGTCGGACGGCGCCGGTCTCGGCGTCATAGTCCGTCCCGGTGTGGATCGCCTGGGTGGCGATGCCGTAGCCCTGATAGGGGTTTTCTTTTTTTGCCATGTTCTACACTCCTTTATGCGACGCGGGGCCCCTCAGCGGGGGAGCACCAGGCTGACGGCGCACAGCGCGAGCGCGGCCGCCATGAGCACGTCGATCGTTTTCTGAAAGCGCGAGAAGACCGCCTGCAGCCGCGCCCCGGCGAAGAGCCAGACGAGATTGCAGCACGGCCCGATGACCGTGAGCGCCAGGCCGACGGCCAACAGCCGGAGGAAGGACCGGGACCAGGGCAGCACGAAGGAGCTCAGCGCCGTCACGCAGAAGAGAATGACCTTCACGTTCGTGAGGTTGAGCAGCAGGCCCGTATAATAGGTCGGCCTGCGGGCGTCCTCTGCGGGTGGGGTCCCGGCGCTGCGCAGCAGGCGCCAGGCCATCCAGAGGATGTAGGCGGCGCCGACCCAGCTCAGGTACCCGACGTAGCCCCCGAGCACGCCGCCGAGCGCGCGGCACAGCACGACCGCCGCGAGCGCGTCGATCAGAAAGCCGGAGGCGAGGCCGTACCACTGGCGCAGGGCGACCTGCCGCCCGTAGCGCAGGCCCGCCGAGAGCGAGCACAGGTTCGCCGGTCCCGGCGTGATCGACGTGATGAAGCAATAGACCAAAAAGGTCGGCAGCACCGAGCGCGGCATCCCGCATCCCTCCCCCAGCTCCTGCGGCGCGGTAAGAGCAGTATAAAACAAAAATACCCATCAAGTCAATAGGATAGATGGGCGGCGGAGCGGCGCGGAATGTCAACAAATGATTGAAAAAAGCCGCGGGATATTGTACAATAATAAAATGGTAAAATGGCGTATGGTATCCGCAGGAGCGTGCGCCGAACCAAACAAAGGAGCGAACGGATATGAAGCGAGTCATCACCTACGGGACCTTTGACCTCCTCCACTACGGGCACATCAATCTGCTCAAGCGTGCGAAGGCGCTGGGGGACTATCTGATCGTCGCGGTATCTACGGACGAATTCAACTGGAACGAAAAGCGCAAGAAGAGCTATTTCAACTACGAGCAGCGCAAGGCGCTGGTGGAGGCCGTCCGCTACGTGGACCTGGTGATCCCGGAGGAGAACTGGGATCAGAAGCGCACGGACGTGCACGAGTATCATATCGACACCTTCGTCATCGGCGACGATTGGGAGGGCAAGTTCGATTTTCTGAAGGACGAGGGCGTGGAGGTCGTCTACCTCCCCCGCACGCCGGAGATCAGCTCCACGCAGATCAAGCGGGAGCTGCACGAGAAATGAGCGCCGAAGGCGGCGCGCGGCGGGAGGCCGGCCTGGTCTCGGTCGTGATGCCCGCGTACAACGCGCAGCGCACGATCGCGCAGGCGATCGAGAGCCTGCTCGCCCAGACCTGCGAAAGCTGGGAGCTGCTCGTGGTGGACGACGGCTCGCAGGACGGCACCGCGCGCATCATCGCCCGCTACGCGGCGTCGGACCCGCGCGTTC
>JAFUUR010000070.1 GCA_017477695.1 Oscillospiraceae bacterium
AAGTACGATTGGGATGAGTTCGTCAAATACGCCAAGCTCCTCAACGAGCAGAACAACATCGAGCTGGAGAAGTGGGAGATCTTCAAGACGCCGTATTCCGCGCTGTGCGGCATTGCGGAGACCCTGAACCGTCTGTACGAGTGGCAGAGCGTGAACGGGCAGGAAGCGCATTTCAACAAGAACGACCGCAAGGTCATCAAGCTCATGCGCAAGTGCTATGAGGAGAAGTACCGCCCCTTCGGCGGCAAGACCCGCCACCGCGCCTTTCTCTGGGGGCCTTCGGCCGTTTACTATTGCGACTTCCCCACCTGGGTGCAGAACTGCTGGGGCATCAACATCGTGCTGAACATGGACTCGACCATGGGCTTCAACATGATCGACACCGAGGACCGGGACAAGGGGATGGACGATCTCACCGCGCTCACCCAGCGCGCCACGATGCGGCACCACGCCGTGGGCGGTTGGGACAACTACAACGCCGTGTGGGATTGGGCGAAGCGCTTCAACTGCGACATGGTGCTGATGAACGACAACATCGCCTGCAACGGTACCCTCGGCTTCCACGCGCTGATGGAGGAACAGGCCAGAGAGCTCGGCTTCCACTTCATCTTCATCGAGCACGACCTGCAGGACAGCCGTACCGTCTCCCGTCAGGACATGCGCAACTGCGTCAACAACTACATGTCCGTCGTCCTGGGTGAAAAGCCGCTCGATCCCACCATCGTGGAATTCGACGACGCGGACGCTTATTGAGAAAGGCGGTATGACGATATGAAGAAATGCTGGAAGATCCTTGCCAAAGTCCTCGGCAAGCTGCTGGTCGTGGGACTGATCGCTTTCGTTGTCACCTTCGCCATCTACATCACCAATGCGGAAAACAAGCTGATCTACTACGTGGTCCGGCCTTTCCTGAACAAGCACTACGACTCTCAGGTGCGCGACCGGCGCATCGTATGACCCAAACGCACGACCGCGGCGTGGCACCGTCCACGCCGCGGTTTTTGTTTTTCTCTTGCGGCGCGGCGCACACCGTGGCATAATGGGGACGAGGCAGGTGCGAGACGCCGGAAAGCGTGTCGCCATATATTTTCAATGCAAAAAATATCTGAGAGGAAACGAGGTGGCCTATGGAAGGATTTACCGCAAAGGCCTTTGACGAGCTCAGTCTGGACGAGCTCTACGCGCTGCTGCGGGCGCGGACCGACGTGTTCGTGGTCGAGCAGCACTGCCCCTATCCCGAGCTGGACGGGCTGGATCAGACGAGCCTGCACCTGTTCTGCACGGACGGCGCCGGCCGCGTGCGGGCGTATATGCGCCTCTACCCCAAGCCCGGCGAGCCCGGCACCGTGCGCATCGGCCGGGTGCTGACACGCGAGCGCGGCGTCGGTCTGGGCGGGCGGCTGCTCGCCGCCGGCATCGAAGCCGCGCGGACGCACTACGGCGCGCGGGAGATCTACGTGGAGGCGCAGAGCTACGCCACGGGCTACTACGAGCGGGAGGGTTTTCGCATCTGCTCGGAGGAGTTCCTGGACGACGGCATCCCCCACAAGCAGATGCGCCTGCGGCTCGACGGCGCGGCGGCGCCCGCCGAAAGCCCGTGAAAAAAAAGCCAAAAGTTGACAGATACGGGAAAACGCACTAAAATAAAATCGGAATATTGCGGTGCGGGGGATCCCGCGCCGTGATCCATATGAAGTGAATCGAAGGAGGCAAACATGGCAAAGCAGAAAGTTTTCAAGTCCATGGACGGTAACGAGGCGGCGTCGTATATCTCCTACGCCTTTACCGAAGTGGCAACCATCTACCCCATCACCCCGTCGAGCCCCATGGCCACGCACGTGGACGAGTGGTCCGCGCACGGGATGAAAAACATTTACGGCAGCCGCGTCAAGCTGATGGAGATGCAGGCCGAGGCCGGCGCCTGCGGTGCGCTGCAGGGCGCGCTGGAGGCCGGCTCCGTCGCCACCACCTACACCTCTTCTCAGGGCCTGATGCTGATGATCCCTCCGATGTACCGCATCGCCGGCCTGCAGATGCCCGCGGTGATGCACGTGGCGGCCCGCTCGCTGGCTTCCGCAAGCCTGTCGATCTTCGGCGACCATCAGGACGTGATGGCATGTCGCCAGACCGGTTGGGCGCAGCTCGCCTCGTCCAGCGTCCAGGAGTGTATGGACATGGGCGCCGTGGCGCACCTGTCGGCCATCAAGGGCCACGTCCCCGTGCAGCATTTCTTTGACGGCTTCCGCACCAGCCACGAGATTCAGAAGATCGAAGTACTCGACTTTGACGACATGGGCAAGCTCGTCGACTGGGACGAGCTGAAGAAGTTCCGCGACCGCGCGCTCAACCCGGAGCACCCCACCATCCGCAACACCGGCGAGAACGACGACGTCTACTTCCAGCACAAGGAAGCCTCCAACCCCAGATACGACGCCTTCCCCGCCATCGTGGAGGGATACATGGAGCAGATCTCCGCGCTGACCGGGCGTGAGTACAAGCTCTTCAACTACTTCGGCGCACCCGACGCCGAGCGCGTCATCGTCGCGATGGGCTTCGTGTGCGACGCCGCGCGCGAGGTGGTGGACTATCTGACGGCCCAGGGCGAAAAGGTCGGTCTCATCCAGGTGCACCTGTACCGTCCCTTCTCCCTCAAGCATTTCGTCGCCGCCATCCCCGAGACCTGCAAGGTCATCACCGCGCTCGACCGCACCAAGGAATCCGGCGCGCTGGGCGAGCCGCTGTATGAGGACGTCGGCACCGCGCTGCTCGAGAGCGGGCGCTTCCTGCGTCTTCTGGGCGGCCGCTACGGTCTCTCCTCCAAGGATACCACGCCCGCGCAGATCAAGGCCGTGTTCGACAACATGAAGGGCGAGATGAAGAACCACTTCACCGTCGGCATCAACGACGACCTCACCTTCCACTCCCTGCCCGTGGGCGAGAACATCGTCACCGCCGGCAAGAGCATCATCTCCTGCAAGTTCTGGGGTCTCGGCTCCGACGGCACCGTGGGCGCCAACAAGAACTCCTGCAAGATCATCGGCGACAATACCGACCAGTACGTGCAGGCCTACTTCCAGTATGACGCGAAGAAATCCGGCGGCCTGACCCGCAGCCACCTGCGCTTCGGCCACGAGCCCATCCTCTCCACCTACTACGTCACCATGGCCGACTTCGTGGCCTGCCACAAGCAGAGCTACATGCACACCTACGACATCGTCAACGAGGTCAAGCCCGGCGGCACCTTCCTGCTCAACACCCGCTGGAAGGGCGAGGCGCTGATCGAGAACCTGCCCAACCGCGCCAAGCGTCTGCTGGCCGAGCGCAAGGTGAATTTCTACACCATCGACGCGACAGATATCGCCGCTGAGATCGGCCTCGGAAACCGCACCAGCACCATCCTGCAGGCCGCCTTCTTCAAGCTGGCCAACGTGCTGCCCATCGACGAGGCGGTCACTCACATGAAGGACGCCGCGGTGAAGACCTTCTCCCGCAAGGGCGAGAAGATCGTCAACATGAACCTGGCCGCCATCGACCGCGGTCTGACCGATATGGTCAAGATCGACATTCCCGCCGAGTGGGCCGACCTTGTCGACGACGAGGAAGTCCTGGATGAGTCCCTGCCCGAATTCGTGCGCAAGGTGCTGATCCCCATGAACCGCGCCAAGGGCGACGATATCCCCGTCAGCACCTTCGCGGAGAATTCCGACGGCATCATGCCCATCGCCATGTCCAAGTATGAAAAGCGCGGCGTGGCCGACAACGTCCCCGTCTGGGACGCCGACAAGTGCATCGGCTGCAACCGCTGCTCTCTCGTCTGCCCGCACGCCGCCATCCGCCCGTTCCTGTTCACGCAGGAAGAGGCCGCCGCCGCGCCCGAGGGCTGCGTCACCAAGAAGGCGCTCGGCAAGGGCTTTGAAAACTACACCTACCGCATCCAGGTCGACGTGCTGGACTGCCAGGGCTGCGGCAGCTGCGCCAACGTCTGCCCCTCCACGGAGAAGGCACTGAAGATGGTCCCGCTGGACGAGCAGC
>JAFUUR010000071.1 GCA_017477695.1 Oscillospiraceae bacterium
ACGGCGATCATGATCTTGATGATGCACATCAGCAGCACCAGCGCGAAGAAAACGACCAGCATCCCGGCCGCGGAATATAACAGAGCGTCTCCAAAACTCATGGTCAGTCTCCGATCTTTTCAATGCTGTACTTGCAGCGCTTCTCCTCCGCGGCGCGGCGCCGTTCGAAGAAGCCCTCGGCCACCTGCGGGAAGGCGATATAACTGAGCACGTCCTCCTCGCAGCGGGCGTCCGCGCCCAGGGCCTGCTCGGCCTTCTCGAACACGTCGGTCGGGAGGGAGTCGGCGTAGCGGCCCTCGATGGGCTTGTCGTCGCCGAGGATCATGGCGCGGATCTCCGGGTCGATGGGCGCGGGGGTCTTGCCGTATTCCCCGCGGCAGTATGCGCGCAGCTCCGCGCCGACGTTTTTATAGCGCTCGCCCGCCAACACGTTCTGCACCGCCTGGGTGCCGACGAGCTGGCTCGTGGGCGTGACCAGCGGGGGATAGCCCATCTCTCTGCGGACTCTGGGCGTCTCGGCAAGGGCCTCGTCGAACTTGTCCAGCGCACCGAGCATTTTGAGCTGGCTGAGCAGGTTCGAGAGCATACCGCCGGGGATCTGATAGCTCAGGCACTGGGTGTCGGTCGCCATGGAAATGGGATTGAGCGTGCCGTCGGCCAGGAAATTAGCCCGCATGGGCTTGAAGAAGTCGGCCATCGCGTTGAGCACGTCGTCGTCCACGTCCAGCTCGTAGCCCATCTCGCGCAGGGCGTAAGCCAGCGTCTCGGTGGCGGGCTGAGAGGTGCCGCCGGAGAAGGGGGAGATGGCGGTGTCGATCACGTCCGCCCCAGCCTCGATCGCCTTGAGATAGGTCATAAAGGCGAGCCCGGTGGTGCAGTGCGTGTGCATGACGACCGGCAGATCCACCGCGTCCTTGATGGCGGAGACGAGGTCGTAGGCGCTCTGCGGAGAGAGGATGCCGCCCATGTCCTTGATGCAGATGGAGCTCACGCCCATGGCCTTGAGCTCGCGCACCATCTCCACGTATTTCTCCAGCGTGTGTACGGGGCTGATGGTATAGGAGATGGCGCCGGAGGCCATGGCCCCGCTCTTGACCGTCTCCTCGATGGCGACCCTGAGGTTGTCAAGGTCGTTGAGCGCGTCGAAAATGCGGATGATGTCGATGCCGTTGCGCACCGAGGCGCGCACGAAGCGGCGGACGATATCGTCGCTGTAATGCTTGTAGCCCAGAATGTTCTGCCCGCGCAGCAGCATCTGCAGCTTGGTGTTGGGCATCTTGGCGCGGATCTTGCGCAGCCTCTCCCAGGGATCCTCGTTCAGGAAACGCAGGCAGACGTCAAAGGTGGCACCGCCCCAGCACTCGACGGAATAGAAGCCCGCGCGGTCCATGGTCTCCAGGATGGGCTCGAACTTGTCGTAGGGCATGCGGGTGGCCACGAGGGACTGGTTCGCGTCCCGCAGGACGGTCTCTGTGAATTGCACTTTCTTCATAGGTCTCACCTCAGTGTGCTCATGGGAATAATTAACTAAACCACTATAGCATATTTTTTCACCGTGCGCCATAAAAAAGTGATTTTTTTGCAAAAAATATATGCGCCTGCGCCCGATACGGCGCAGACAAAAAAGCTCCTGCGGGATGACCCGCAGGAGCTCGTTCATTGATCTCACAGGATGCGGCGGCACACATAGCCGCGTGTGGCGTAATAGCCCGTGAGCGAGGACGTGATGACGCCCGAGGTGGAGTTCGCCGCGTGGACGAACATGTTGTTGCCGATGTAGATGCCGACGTGACCGATGTAATCGCCGCCGGAGTAGAAGCAAATGATGTCGCCCGGTTGGAGCTTGTCCTTCGAAACGGCCCTGCCGTTGGTGGCCTGGTCGCAGGCGACACGGTTGAGCTCATAGCCGTAGTGGCCGTACACGTAGTATACGAGGCCGGAGCAGTCGAACCCGGTAGCGGGGGAGGCGCCGCCCCAACGGTAGTTGTATCCCACGAACTGGAGCGCGAAGTCCGCGATCTCGCGGCCGGTGACCTTGGCGGTCGTCGTACCGCCGGAGGAGCCGGAGCCGCCGCCGGAGGAGCCGGAGCCCGATTCGGACACGGGAGGCTTGCCCTTGGCCACGTAGGTGCTGAAGACGAAGCCGTCCTCACCCTCGAAGGTGACCGCCGTCCAGTCGCCGGAGGTGCCGGTGATGGTGACCACGTTGCCGTAGAACAGCTCTTCCAGGATCGCAGAGCTCATGGACGGGCCGCTGCGGAAGCGCACGTAGTTGCCGGTGATGTAGCCGTCCTCGGGCTTGCTGGTCTTGACGGGAACGGGCGTAGGCGTCGGCGCGGGGGTCGCGGTGGGCGCGGGCGTCGCCGCCGCGGAGCCGCCGGAACCGGAACCGCCGGAAGAGCCGGGGTTGGAACCGCTGCCGGAGCTTGCGCCGGAGGAGCCGGAGCTCGCGGGCGTGCCGTCGCCCTTCATCACGTACTGACTGTACATATAGCCGGGCTCGCCGTCGATCGTGACCATGGACCAGTCGCCCGTGGTGCCGGTGATGAGCAGCTCCTTGCCGCGGTTATAGGTGTTGATGATGGTATGGCTCGTCGAGGGGCCGTTGCGGAAGCACACATAATCTCCCGCGACGTAACCGACCTGGCTTCCGCCGCTGTTGGAGGCGGGGGCCTTGGTCGGCGCCGGCGTCGCTGCCGGGGCCTTGGTCGGCGTGGGGGCCTTCGTCGCGACGGGATCGGGGTAGACCGTGGGCTCCGGCGCGGGCGCGGGCGTAGGCGACGGGACTTCAGGGATGACGAAGACGGCGTCGTCCTCGTCGGAGATATAGTCGCTGAGGACAAAGCCGCGCTGCCCGTCGATGATGCACTCGGTCCAGGCGCCGGCTCTGCCGGTGATGGTCAGTTCCTTGCCGAGATTATACTCACCGAGGATGGACGAGTCCGAAGAGGGGCCGGAACGGAAGCGCACGTACATGGCGTTGATGCGGCCGCTGCCGCTCGCCTCGACGACCGTGACCGCGGTGTTGCTCTGGGCCGAAAGGCTCAGGAGACTCGCGGACATGAACCCGTAGGTGCCGTCGTAAGTCACCGCGTACCATTCGCTGTTGGAGCGATCCTGCACGGTGACCGTCTCGCCCTGCGGGACGACGTCCAGAACACGGTAGCTCATGCCGGGCCCGCTGCGCAGGTTTACGTTGTCCCCCGTGACCACCGCGCTTTCCGCGTATGCGGTGACGGTGAACAGACAACTGAACAGGAGCACGGCAAGAAATACCCGTAAGAATTTCTTGCGCATGTGAACAGATCCTTCTCTATGTATTTGACGGGCAGGCAGGCCTGCCCGCAAGGAAATGCCGGTCGCGTATGCGTCAGCGGGAGGCCAGCGCGCGCTCGAGCCACACGGCTGCGACGTCGATAGCGGCGTAAAGGCTGTCCTTCTCGCTCTTCTTTACGACGCGATCCCTGGACTTGATGTTCGGGTCGGTCAACTGGAGCTGAACGGAGACCTTTGAGGCCACGTCGAGATCCTTCACCTTCTTGGTGTCGAGGATCTGGAGCATGATGATATACTTGTCCGCAAAGCTGCCGTAATAGATGATATTGTCCTTCCGCTGAAGGGGATGACCCTTATACTCCAATGTCTTTGCCAATGAAAGCACCTCCGATAATGTAATCAAAATGTAACACAGTGAGCTTGAAATGTCAACACAAAGCGCAGGTAATATATGGCTGTGTGGGGAAAAAGCGGTAAAAACCGCCCGGTTTTCGAAGAAAAGGGCGCGCAGGGGCCGGGCCTCGCCCGCGTCCCGGCCCGCAGCGTGTTCCACACTGCGGGCCGGAGAGAGGCGGACGGTCAGCCGAAGATCAGGTTCGCCGTGTCCGGCGTCAGCAGGTCGCCGCCGTTATCGCCCGGGTTCTCGTTCCCGGTGTCCGGGATGAGCTCGGCGTTGCCGTTATCGGGCTCGTCGTAGTAGCTGTCGCCGTAATCGTCTGAATCGTCGAGGATGAGGTGGCCGTCGCCGTCCTCGGTCAGATCCTCTTCATCCTCGAAATCGTCGTCGTCCAGGCCGAAGATGCCCGTGTTCTCCCCGATAAAGGGATAGGTGAAATCCTTCCACTGCAGCCCGTCGTGGATCGGCTGCATGACCGAGCGCCAGAGCCTGGCGGCGGGGTTGCCGGAGGTGTCGATATATTCGGGCGTGTCAAAGCCGGTCCACACGGCCGCCACGTAGTAGGGCGTGCAGCCGACGAACCAACGGTCCTTGTACTGGCCGGAGGTGCCGGTCTTGCCGGCGACGGGCATGTTGTACAGGTAGGCCTCCTTGCCGGTGCCGTTCGCGACCACGTTCTTCATCATATACGTCATGGTATAGGCCGTGTTGGGCTCGAAGGCGACGAGCGTCTTCGGTACGTTGTCGATGACCATGTTGCCCTTGGAGTCGGTCACCATGGAGTAGGTGCGGCTGTAGGTGAAGATGCCGTCGTTGACGAACGCGCAGTAGGCCTGGCACATCTCGCGCACCGAGATGCCGTTGGTGAGCTGGCCGAGCGCCATCGGCGCGTAGGACGCGTCGTCCGGCACGAGGCTCGTGACGCCGAGCCGCTGCGTCAGATAGTCGTAAGAGGTCTCGGGACCGAGCTTATCCACGATCTGCGCCGCGACGGTGTTCAGAGAGTATTGCAGCGCCTGTGCGATGGTGACGATGCCGTAGTTGCCGCCGCCGTCGTTCGAGGGGTACCAGCTCGTGCCACGCAGGCGGATATACGGCGAGTCGTTGACGACGGTCGTGGGCGTGATGAGCCCCTCGTTGACGGCGGGGCCGTAAGAGGCGATGGGCTTGATGGCCGAGCCGGGCGAGCGCTGCGCGCCGCCGTAATCGTAATCGCCCACGAACATGGGCACGGCGCGGTTGAGCTCAAAGTTGTGCGTCTTGCGGCCGACGCCGCCGCTGAGCGCCTTGATGGAGCCGTCGTAGGGGTCCATGATGACGATGGCGCTCTGGAACTGCTGGCTGCTGTTGGTGCGCGGCATGGCGCTCAGATCGGTATAGACCGCGTCCACCGACGCCTGCATGGAGGGGTCGAGGCAGCTGTAGATCTGATAGCCGCCGTTATACAGCAGCGTGCGGGCGGCCGAGCGGCTGATGCCCTTGAGCTCCATGAGGTCGCGCGTCACGTCGTTAATGACCACTTCCTCGTAGTAGGTGTAGATCTCCTGCGTGTACTCCTCGTCGGGCGAGCGGGTGAAGACCAGCTCCTCGTCCACGGCGGCCCGGTAGGTGGCGTAATCGATATACTCCTGCTCGTACATCTCGCGCAGGATGGTCTCCTGCCGGTCTTTGTTGTTCTGCTCGTTGTAGAAGGGGTCGTAGTAGGTCGGCTTGTTGGTGATGCCGACGATGGCGGCGCACTCGGCCAGCGTCAGATCCTTGACGTCCTTGCCGAAGTAGGTCTGCGCGGCGGCCTGCACGCCCCAGCAGCCCTCACCGAAGTATACGGCGTTGAGGTACCACTCCATGATCTCCTGCTTGTCGTATTTTTTCTCCAGCTCGAGCGCGCCGAAGATCTCCGAGAGCTTGCGCTGGATGGTGACCTGGTCGCGTCCGGTCAGGTTTTTGATGAGCTGCTGCGTGATGGTGGAACCGCCGTAGCCGGTCTCCATCCGGGCGAACATCTCTACGAAGGCGCCGGAGGTCCTGTACCAGTCCACGCCCTTGTGCTGGTAAAAGCGCTTGTCCTCGATGGCGATCAGCGCCTGCTCCAGATATTTGGGGATATCGTCGTAATCCACCCATATACGCTTCTGCGCGCCGGCGAGGGTGACGAGCTCCTGCCAGTCACCGGAGGAGTTCTGGTACCAGATCGTGCTCGACTCGCTGAGCTGATAGTCCTCCAGCGAGAGGTCCATGCGCGGCGTCAGGAAGGACTTGACGTAGTAAGCGAAGACGCAGGTGAACAGCAGCCCCGCGATCAGCAGGATCAGCAGGATGGAGCCGAACACCTTGAAAACGGCGCTGAGGATCGAAGAGGCGGCGTCGGCGGTGATGCCGCCGGCCTTGAGGAGCACGCGCAGCGAGCGGTGGTCCTTCTTCACGGCCTCCTCCTTTTCGGGTATTTCATTCATCGGAAAGCAAGCACCTCCTTTTTTGAGGGGTCCCGGATGAAAAAGTCATAACGAACGGGTAATGCGGATAGACGGATCTCATTATAACACAGATTTCCCGCCTGAGATAGAGAGATTTGTAAATATTTATAAACTTTAAGATTTGGCGCCCTCCCGTATATTCTGCCAAAAAAAAGAAATAATTATCACGGGATCATAAAGAAAGCGCAAAGCGAGAGAAAAAGGAGAACACGATGAACGGAGCAAGATGGAAGATGGCGCTGCTCATGTGCCTCACGGCGGCGGCGCTTTTCATGGGGGCGGAGGCGTACAGGAGCCTGCGCCCGGTGGAGCAGAGCGAGCTGCCGGAGGAGCTGTATGCGCGCTATCTCGCGCAGGCGGACACGGCGGAACACTATCTGAAGGGCAGCGGCGCGTACGTCGCGGTGTACGCCGACGCGCACGGCCGTGAGCCGGTGACCGTGACCGGGATCGAGCTCGACGGGCTGCGCAGCGCGGACCGCGCCATGGTGGAGGAGGGAATCCCGGTCGCGGACCGGAAAGAGCTCCTGCTCCTGCTGGAGGACCTCGGCTCGTAATCCCTATTGATTTCTTGCCGCAGATGGGGTACAATAAAAGCAGAAAAGCTTAAGGCGGAGGTACGGAAGAATGAGCGAAGATTTCGGCGCTGAGATCATCACCATCGTGGACGACGACGGGGAGGAGTTCGAGCTGGAAGTGATCGGCGAAATGGACTATAACGGAGAGACCTATACGGCCTTCCTGCCTGCCGACATGGACGAGAAGGATCCGGATTACGGCTACGTGATCCTGCGCGTGGTGGAGGATGAAAACGGCGAGGAGCTGTTCGAATCCATCGACGACGAGGATCAGCTCCAGGACGTGTACGAGCATTTCATGGCCCTGATCTTAGACGACGAGGACGAGGAGTGATCCGCCGGGCGCGCGCTGCATATACTGCAGTGCGGCCATCAACAACAGAAGCAGTTCCTGCTGTGTGCGTGTCGTCCTTTGACTGCGTGGCTCATTAAACCCACATCTCTTATACGGGATGCCGATTTGAGTCTGCGGATTGCAGGCCTCCCGGCTCCGGCCGGACGTTGGAAGCAGCGAAACAGAACTTAGGCGACCCACCTGCCCAAACGTGCAGGTTATAATCGAGCCAGCACGGCATAAGCGGGACGCTCCCTCCGGCCTCGGCCGGAGGGAGTTTTCGTTTCTGCCGCTCAGTCGAGCCGCGTATAGTCGATGGGCACGTCGAAATCGCGCACGGCCTGCGCGGGGTCGGCATTCTCCGCCGCCGCGCCGCCGGCCTTGACCGTGACGTGCACGCTGCCGTCGGCCTGGTATTCGTAGTCGTACCAGTCCAGGATCTCGGTGCTGAAGCCGTCGTCCGCGATGCGGTAATCCACTACGCTGCCGACGGAGGCCCCGCCGCTCGCATGCACGGTGAAGACGCCGTCTCCGGCGAGCCCGACGGTCGAGCGCTCGCCCAGGGGGAGCTCCTTGCAGAGATAGCGCAGCGCGGCGCCGTCAAAGGCGTAGACGCCGATCGGCTGGCGGTACGAATCATCGCCCATGGCTATGACCAGCTCCGGTACGCCGTTGCCGTCAAAATCGTACCGGCCGCAGTAGAGATACTGCTCGTCGAACTGCACATACTGGTAGGACGAGATGGTATACCAAGGGATCTCGGGATGCTCCTCCTCGCGGAATTCCCCCGGCTCCGTGATGCGCAGGACGCGGTATTCGTCCAGCAGGGCGTTCACGGCGGCCTCGTAAGCGGCGGTATCGTAGGCGGCTGCCGCAACGTCGGCTTCCGGTGCGCTCTCCGGCTCCGGGGCCGCGGTCTGCACCGCGGCGGGCGCCGTGTCCACCGCGGCGGCGTGCTCCGCGCGGTACGCTTCGGGGATGGGGTTGCTGCCGCAGGCGGCGAGGCAGAGACAGATGGCCGCGGCGAGCAGCAGGGCGGCGCTGCGTTTTTCGATCGTCTTCATGGGCTTCCTCCCTGGTTCGAACGTATTTTTTCCATTATACCGCAGATCCGACGATTTTTCACCCCTTTTACGAAAAGATCCCGGCGGCCGTGTGGCCGCCGGGATCTTTTCGCGCGGGCCCTCAGCGCCGCTGCATCTCGTTGTACTTGTTGACGATGCCGTGCAGCAGCTCCTGATGCTCGAAGCTCTTGGGGTAGACGATGTTGATCTCGCGCACCATGCTGAGATTTTCGACCGTCAGCGCCGCGAGGCGGCCCTTCTTCACGTCGTCAATGCAGGCGCTGCGCGCGAGCACCGACACGCCGAAGCCGCGCTGGATGAGGTCCTTGATGGTGGCGATGCTGTCGATCTCCATCGTGACGTTGAAATCGTCCAGACTCAGGTTGCGGCTCGCGAGCGAGGCGATGAAGAGGTTGCGGGTGTTGGAGTTGGGCAGGCGCAGGATCAGCTTTTCTTTTTTGAGCTGCTCGATGGTGATGATGCCCTCTCCGGCCAGCGCGTGGTCGGGCGGTACGGCCACGACCAGACAGTCGGTATCGAGCATCATGTTGCTCAGACTCGGGTCGGCGGCCTTGCCCTCCATGAAGGCGAAATCAAGCTCGTAATTGCGCAGCATGGCGAAAAGGTTCGCGGTGGTATTGGTCAGGATGCGCAGGTTGAGCCCCTCAAACTTGCTGATATACGCCGCCAGCGCCTCGATGATGGCGCTGCTCTCAGCCGTGTGGGTGATGCCGATGGTCAGCGAACGGATCTGATCCCGCTCATCGCGCAGGGCCTCCTCCATCTTGTTGTACAGCGCGATCATCCTGCGCGCGTACTGGACGACGATCTCCCCCTCGGGGGTGAGCTGGAACTTGTTGCGCGAGTGCTCGAAGAGCTTGACGTGCAGCGTCTCCTCGAGCTGTCGGATGTGTTGGCTCACGGCGGGCTGGGACAGCGAGAGCTGCCGGGCGGCCTTCGTATAGCTTCCGGTCTCGACGATCTTGATCAGAGAATACAAACGGGTGTCGACCATAAAGAACTTCCTTTCCGTGCGGGCCGTCCCGCGGGAGGGCGGCGGCCGGGGCGTCGTATCAGGCGGGCTGGGTGGCGGAGCTGCGGTCTTGCAGCTTGCCGCGGCGCTTGCCGCCGCTGCGGATGTAGGCGGCGAACAGAAGGTTCGCGACCACGCAGCACAGCGCGTCGGTGACGGGCGTGGCCAGGACGATGCCGTAGATGGGCAGCAGGCTGCTGAGCAGGAACATCAAGGGGATATCCACCAGGCCCTTGCGCAGCATGGCGAGGAAGAAGGACTTCCGCCCCTCACCGGTGGCCTGGAAGAAGGAGATAAAGGTGTAGGCGCTGGCGGAGAACGGCCCGCCGACGCACAGGATGCGCAGGAAGGTCTCTCCGTAGGCGTGCGCGGGGGAGCTGCTGTGGATGAAGATACCGATCAGCGGCCGGGCGAAGACCAGGCTCACCGCCATACAGAGCGTCGCCGTGCCGACGGCCATGAGGTGGGACACGCGGATCGATGCGCGCATGCGCGACCAGTTCCCGGCGGCGTAGTTATAGCCGATCAGCGGCAGGGAGCCCTGCGCGATGCCGCGCACGATGCAGTGCGCCAGCATGTTGACCTTTTTGGCCACGCCGATGCCCGCCTGCATCGGCAGACCGGAGAAGCTCATCAGCTTGTCGAGGATCGCGTAGGAGATGTTCTCGCACAGCGTCATCACGCAGGCAGGGATCCCGGCGGCGAGGACGGCGGCGGGGATCTTATCCGCGAGGCAGGCCCGGGACGGGCGGAACGCGAGGTGCGACCGCCTGCGCAGCCGCAGCAGGACGACGATGAAATACACGAGCGAGACGGCGTTCGAGAGCGTTGTCGCCAGGGCGGCGCCCAGCGCCTCGCGTCCGGGAGGCAGCAGCACGAACATGAACAGCGGGTCGAGCGCGATGTTCAGCACGCCGCCGAGCGCGATGCCGGCGCTCGCGTGCATCGCCCGCCCCTCCGCGCGGATCAGATGCGAGAGCAGCACGCCGCTCGCCGTCACGGCGCCTCCGGCTACGACCGTGCAGTTGAGATACTCCACGGCGTTTTTGTGGACCTCGGGGTTCGTGCCGCCGAGCAGATCCACGAACAGATCCCGCGCCAGGTAGGCGAGGAGGGAGTAGCACAGCGCCGTGAACAGGCAGCCCCAAAAGGCGAAGGCGGCCGTGGAGCGCACGCGCGCCTCCTGCCCGGCGCCGAGGGCCCGGGAGATGACGCTCGCCCCGCCGACGCCGAAGAGATTGGAGATCGCGGACAGGAACATGAAGGCCGGCATGCACACGGTGACGGCCGTCAGCATCGCGTCGTTCGCGGTGAGGCCGACGAAAAAGGTGTCCGCCATGTTGTAGATGACCAGGATGATCTGCCCCACGACGGTCGGGACGGCCATGCGGACGATCGCGGTCGTCACGCCGACCTGCTCGAACAGCTCGCGCTCTTTTGCCGCATTCATCGCATCAGCCCCCTTTTGTATAAACACTTGGCTGATACTATAGTATTGTCTCGGCGGGATAAAAGCAAATTAGACTTTCAGATTTATCCATAATAAAAGCTTATATAATTGCCGTGCTTATCACGAAAAACCTGAAAATACGGGTGAATGGTCGCTAATGACCATATCGTTTCGTTATGGACACCTCGCAGAATGTGATCCGCATAAAGAAAACGAATGACCGCGGCGCCCCGGAAAAGGCGCGGCCGCCGGCGGGAGTGTCCCGCCGGCGGCAAGGAGAAGGATCAACGTGCGCTTACGCGCCTTATACGATGCCCTGGGCCATCATGGCCTCGGCCACCTTCAGGAAGCCGGCGACGTTCGCGCCGACCATCAGATCGCCCGGCTTGCCGCACTCCACGGAGGCGTCGTAGCAGGCCTTGTAGATGTTCTTCATGATGCCCTGCAGCTTCTCGTCCACTTCCTCGAAGCTCCAGCTCATGCGGATGGAGTTCTGGCTCATCTCCAGGCCGGAGGTGGCCACGCCGCCCGCGTTGGAGGCTTTGCCGGGGGAGTAGAGCAGGCCGTTATTCTGTACCACGGCGATGGCCTCGGGCGTCAGCGGCATGTTGGCGCCCTCGAAGACCGCCATGCAGCCGTTGTCCACCAGGGCCTGGGCGCCCTTCTCGTCCATCTCGTTCTGGGACGCACAGGGATGGGCGATGTCGCACTTGACAGTCCAGATGTCCCGGCAGCCGGCATGGTATACGGCCGTGGGCACCTCGTCGGCGTACACGCTGATGCGCGCGCGGCGGCGCTGCTTGATATCGAACAGCTTCGGCAGATCGATGCCGTTGGCGTCGTACACGTAGCCCTGCGAGTCGGACATGGCGACCACCTTGCCGCCGAGCTGGGTGACCTTCTCCGCGCAGTACTGCGCCACGTTGCCGGAGCCGGAGACGATCACAGTCTTGCCCTCGTAGCTGTCGTTCTTCAGGTGCTTGAGGGCCTCGGCGGAGAAGTAGCACAGGCCGTAGCCGGTGGCCTGCGTGCGGGCCAGGGAGCCGCCGAAGGTCAGCCCCTTGCCGGTGATGACGCCGCCCTCGAAGCGGTCGACGATGCGCTTGTACTGGCCGTACATGTAAGCGACCTCGCGCGCGCCCACGCCGATATCGCCGGCGGGCGTGTCGGTGAACTGGCCGATGTGACGATAGAGCTCGGTCATAAAGCTCTGGCAGAAGCGCATGACCTCGGCGTCGGTCTTGCCCTTGGGGTCAAAGTCCGAGCCGCCCTTGCCGCCGCCCATGGGCAGCGTGGTCAGCGAATTCTTGAGGATCTGCTCAAAGCCGAGGAACTTGATGACGGAGAGGTTCACGGAGGGGTGGAAACGCAGGCCGCCCTTGTAAGGGCCGATGGCGGAGTTATACTGGACGCGGTAGCCGCGGTTGACGTGTACTTCGCCGTTATCGTCCACCCAGGGGACGCGGAATTCGATCACGCGCTCCGGCTCCACAAAGCGCTCGATCAGCGCGGCCTTCTCCCACTCGGGGTGCTTGTCGATGACCAGCTCCAGGGACTCGAACACTTCCCGCACGGCCTGCAGGAATTCCGGCTCGTGCGCGTCCCGCTTTTCGACCTCGGCGTAGACACGTTTCAGATACTCATTCGTAAGCATAACGGCCTCCTTGTTGTAATTTACACAATTTTTTATCCGAACCGATTTGGCTCTTTGTGGAAATTATACCACGCGATTTGAGCAAATACAAGAGGAAACACTGTTATTTATGAAACAAGCGGCCCCTATCCATGACGGTTCGTAATGGCATAAACGCCGAGCGGTCGGGAGCGCTTGTCAAACGGCGCGCAGGCGTGTAAAATAACAGAAAAACGGGAGCGGAGGATAACGCGATGATCGAAAAAACGCCTTTCGGCGCGTACGAGTTATATACGGCCGAAGAGGGGGACGTGCGCCTGCGGGTGACGAATCTGGGGGCGAGCGTCGTCAGCCTGCGGTTTCGCGGGCGCGAGACGGTGCTGGGCTATGACGATCCCTCGCTCTACCTGGAGAAGGACGCGTATCTCGGCGCTGCGATCGGCCGCTACGCCAACCGCATCGGCGGCGCGGCTTTTCCGCTCAACGGCGTGCTCTGCCGCGTGACGCCCAATGAGGGCGCAAACCAGCTTCACGGCGGGCCGGCCTCCTACGACAAGCGCCCCTGGCGTGTCGCGGCCGCGGAGGACGCGCTGCGCTTCGAGCTGGACTCTCCGGATGGGGACAACGGCTTTCCGGGCGCACTGCGCGCGGCGGTCACCTACACCCTCCTGCAGGACGGTCTGCGCGTGGACTACGAGGCGGACTGTGATTCGGATACGGTCTACGCGCCGACGAGCCATCTCTATTTTGACCTCAGCGGCCGCGGCAGCTCGCTGGACGCAAGGCTGCGCGTAAACGCGGATCGGGTGGTCGAGACGGGTGAGGGGCTGATCCCGACGGGGAGGCTGCTGCCCGCCGAAGGGCGCTTTGATTTCCGCGCCCTGCGTGTCGTCGCTGAGGATTACGACGACTGCTTCGTCCTCAACGGGGAGGACTGCTGCACGCTCGAGGACGGAGGACTGCGCATGGACGTGCGCACGGATCTCCCGGCGGTACAGATCTATACGGGGACCTTCCTGCCCGCGCCGCACGCGGCGCGCCGGGGCCTCGCCATCGAGCCGGAGTTTTTCCCGGACAGCCCCAACCACCCGGAATTCCCCTCCACGCTGCTGCGCGCGGGGGAGCGCTTCCACCGCTGGGCGGAATTCCGCTTCCGGGAGCTTTGAACCGATACGTGAGCAAAAGGCCGCACGGTGCGCGCGCACCGTGCGGCCTTTTGACGTTTTATGGGTTTACTTGCCGATCTGCTCCAGATCCTGCAGGAACAGGGCGTTCTCCGCGTCGGAGGGGATGAGGAAGCCGTCGCGCGGGGAGACGGTGAAGGCCTCGACCGCGGGACCGTCCATCAGGCAGCTGCGCTTGAACTGCTGGCTGAAGAGACGCTTGCAGTAGCTGGTGAGCCAGCGTACGAGCTCCTCGTCGGTGAATTCGTTCGCGTAGGCGATCTTCGCCAGGCGGAAGGTCTTGGACGGCGTGAAGCCGCAGATGAGCATCTTGTGCGTGAAGAAGTCCTGCAGGCTGTAGGAGCCGACGGCGTCCTCGCTCTTCTGCTCGATCTGATCGTCGTGGATGGGCAGCAGCTCCGGCGTGACGGGGCAGTCCAGCACGTCGTACAGGGCGGCCTTGAGGGTCATATCCTCGGTGGTGTCGGCGATGTAGCGGACGTTTGCGCGCACCTGGGTCTTGGTCAGACCGAGGTTCACGTCGTACATGCTGGTGTGGTCGCCGTTGTAGGTGCACCAGCCGTCAATGAACTCGCTCAGATCCTCGGTGCCGACGTCAAGGCCGTTGACCTTGTTGGCGATATCCATGAGCACCTGCGTGCGCTCGCGGGCCTGGGCGTTCTCAAAGGCGATGGAGTAGTCGTCGTGGGCGTGGCCGATGTCGTCGAAGTGCTGGTAGACACTCTTGCCGATATCGATCACGCGGACCTCCGCGCCCATCTGCTCGGCCACGATGATGGCGTTGGACTTGGTGCGCGAGGAGGTGCCGAAGCAGGGCAGCGTGCAGGCCACGACGTTCGTGGACGGCAAGCCCATCTTCTTGACCGCCATGGCGCAGACCATGACGCACAGCGTGGAGTCCACGCCGCCGGAGATGCCGACCACGCAGTGGTCGAGCCCGGCGTACTCCATGCGCTTTACGAGACTGGAGACCTGGATATCCAGCATGCGCCGGCAGTAGCCGGGCAGCTCCTCCGCCGTTGCGGGCAGATGGGGATGCATGAGGTACTTGCGGGTCAGGCGCGTGGTGACGGCCTTCCGGCCCCACTGGAAGAGGCTGTGCTCCTCGTCCCAGCCGTAGGCCCCGGCGGCCATGCGCAGGTTCATCATGTGCTGCACGTCGATCTCGCTGACGGCGAGGCTGTTCTCACCCTCCTCGGCGGCAAGGATCTGCCCGTTCTCGGCGACCAGGCACAGGCCGGAGTAGGCGCGGTCGGTGCTGCTCTCGCCCTTGCCGGGCGCGGCCAGCACGACGCCCGCGGCGTAGTGGCGGGATTCGTAGCGCACGTTCAGCTCCGCCTCGTCCCGGGAGGTGACGGTCTGGGGGAAGGCGGCCATCTGGGCGAGCACCGTGGCGCCGGCCTGCGCATGGCGGGCAAAGGGCGGCACGATGGCGTCGGCGTCGGCGCCAAGCTCCACGGCGACCTTCAGATCCGGCATGGCGGCGTGCTCAAACAGCGCGTCCTGTGCAAGGGTCACCTGCTGCCCGCACAGCTCCACGTCCTCGGCGTCCCAGGAGGGGGCGGCGAAATGCCCGGCGGCCTCCTGCCGCGGGATCAGCGCCAGCAGCTCCCCGCCGCAGATCGCGGCGGCCACGCTGTACAGGCGGGACTTGTGCTCGTAGGGCAGGCCCACGAAGGCCAGCAGATCCGTGTCCGCGGTCGCTTCCACGACGGCGGCCAGCGCCTTCTTCGCACCGTCCAGGAGCACGCGGTGGGTGAACAGGTCGTAGCAACTGCAGCCGGTCAGCGTCAGCTCCGGGAAGACCAGGACCTTTACGCCCTGCCTGTCGGCCTCCTTGATGCAGTCGATCACGCGCTGCGCGTTGTTGTTTGCGTCTGCGACCTTGATGACCGGCGCAGCCGCGGCGACTTTGACAAAACCATCTTTCATACGTACGACTTCCTTTATTATAATTTTTATAGTTATCGCTGACGGCGATCGAAGATCACCGGGGGACTGCAAAGTGTTTGTCACGGTAGTATTCCAGCCAGCGCAGATCCCGCAGCGCGAGATCGGCCTGTTCGCCGGGAGCGCGGGTATAGAGCCCGTCCTCAAAATAATAACCGCCCGTGTGGATGACCGGCAGGCGCTGCCAGGTCTGTGCGGATAGCTGCATGTACCGGTCGCCCGGCCAGCCGAGCTGGTCGAACAGCACCTTCATCAGATACCCGGGGCTGACCGTGGGGCCTTCGCCGCTCAAGTCGCTGCCGAGCAGCGCGCGGGCGGCGTCGTTCGCCCAGATCAGATAGGTGGTGGAGTAGTAGTTGATAAAGCCCGTCTCCTCGGTGAGCTTGAGATCCACGCCGAGCTCGTGATAGACGGAATTGCCGTCGCCGAGCCAGGGCTTGTGGTCGCCGTAGACGAGCATGACGACCGGCGCGCGGTCTTCGCGCAGCGTCTCGGCCGTCTCCCAGAGCAGGGAAGCGGTCTCCCGGACGGAGCCGAGGTAGTTGTTCATCACGAAGCGGGTCTCGTCGCTGTGACCCTCCCCGGGCCAGAGCAACTCGTCATAGACGTATTCGCTCGTGCTGTATGGGCCGTGCCCCTGCATGGTGACGTTGAACGAGAAGACCGGCTGCCCGCCGTGCGCATAGCGCAGGAACTGCCGCGTGATCTCGGGGAAGACCACGGCGTCGCTGCGCACGGGATCCGGCAGATCCGTGATCAGCTCTTCGTAGTGCCCGTCGCGGTACCAATAGTCCGCAAAGCCCAGATAGCGGTTGATGTTGACGCGGTTATAGAAGCTGCCGTAGTTCGGATGATTGCCGACGGTGACGTAACCCTGCCCGTCGAGATACCACACGTAGGAGGGGGCGGCGGCGCGGTAGTCGTGCATATAGGTACTGCCGGTAAGAAAGCAGCGCTCGGTGTTCACCGTGCCGCCGGCAAAGACGTTGGCGACCAGCGTGCCGGAGAGGCTCTCGTCCCGCAGACGGTAGAAGTCCTCGTACGCTTTTTCGGAGATGCCTTCGATGCCGAGCGTGTTCAGATCGCTGAAGGCTTCGAGCTGGAAGACCAGGAGGTTCACCCTGCGGTCGGCGGGGACGTCGCCGTCCTGCACGGTGGACAGGCGCGCCTCCACGGCGGCGTCGTTATAGCCCTCGGGCGCGCGCTGCACGTTTTCGCCGATGCTGTGCAGGAACTGGTAGAGAAAGCCCTTGGAGACCTGATACTGCTGCGTCCAACCGTCGACCACGTGGGTGGAGCTTGCGGCGCGGCTGTAATAGAGCGCGTCGCTTCCATAGACGAAGCGCCACAGCGGATAGAGCGACAGCAGGAGCAGCACCGCGAAGGCGCGGCGGCTGAACCGGTGCAGACGGCCGCGGGCGAAGAGCAGCAGGATCACCGTACCGAGCACCACGAAGGCGATGCTCAGCAGGATGCGCACGTTCGGCGTCAGGTCGTAATTGCCCGCGATGCGTATGCCCGCGGAGATGGACGTGACGTCCGAGAACAAAAACGGCTCGCTGCGGAATTTGAGCTTGTAAAAATCCCCGACGGACGCCGTGATGAACACCAGCGCGGTACCGAGGAAGGCCAGCCACTGGCGGTTGAACAGGCACAGCAGCAGAAGCTGGAAGAGCAGGATCGGCAGCCAGTTGAGCAGGAAGAGCAACGGGTGCAGAAAATAGTCGTAAAACAGGGGGAGATCCATCATCCCGATGCCGAGCAGCAGGCTCAGCACGCACAGCCCGGCCGACGAGAGCAGCAGCGCCGCGGCATTCCACAGATAAAACAGTACGCGGCTGCCGGCTCCCGGCAGGTCTTTGGGCCTGTGGGCGAATGGGAAAGCGGTTTTGCTCATAGAGACCTCCGGGTCCGCCGTGCGTGAAGTCCGTCACGGCGGTGATGCGTTGCGGAAAGGCGCGCGATCGGCGCGCGGACACTTATTTCATGCTGCCGCGCAGCCAGAACTGTTCGCAGCCGTACTCCTGCAGCAGGCGGCGGCCCTCGTCGTCGAGCGCCGTCACGGGGCGGCCGTTCTCCACGAAGAAGCCGTTCGTGCTGACGACCGGGAGCGTATCGAGGATGCCGTCAGTATACTGCATGAAGGCGCTCCCCGTCCAGCCCAATTCCCGGAACACCACGTTGAGCAGGTAACCGGGGCTGACCGTGGGGCCCTCGCCGGTGAAGTCTCTGCCGAGCAGGGCCTTCGCCGCGTCGTTTGCCCAGATCAGATAGGGCGTGCCGTAGTAGCGGATGAGGCCCTCCGCGCTGGACTGATCCAGCGGGATCCCGGCCTCCTCATAGACCGAGCGGGTCTCCAGCCAGGGGTTGTGGTCGCCGTATAGCAGCACGACCGCGGGCTCCGCGTCGGTGCGCAGCGCCTCCAGCTCCGGCATGAGCCGGCGCTGCGTGTCGGCAAGGGAGCCGAGATAGTTATTGATCACGTTGCGCGTCAGCTCCGAGGCGCCCTCGCCTTCCCAATAGAGCTCGTCGAAGACCAGACTTCCGCGCTCGTAGGGACTGTGCCCCTGGAGACTCACGTTGAAGGAGAAGACGCTGCCCTCCCGCTCGTGCTCCTTGAACAGTCGGAAGATCTCGGGGATGAACACGTCGTCGCACATCCAGTCCCACTCGCCGTCCACGAGCGCGGCGTAGTGGTTGTTGGTGAAAAGATACTCGTCGAAGCCGAGGTAGCTGTTGATGCTCAGACGATTGTAGAAATCGGCCTTGTTGGGGTGGCTGCCGGTGGTGAAGTAGCCCTGGCCGTTGAAATAGCGCACGTAGCTGGGGGCGTTATGCGTGTAGTCCATCATGCCATAGCTGCCGGAGAGCAGGCAGCGCTCGGTGTCGATGGTGCCGCCGCCGATGACGTTGGCTACCATCGTCCCGGTGATGCTCTCCGCCTGCAGCGCGCGCAGGACCTCGTAGGTCTCCGGCGCAACGCCCTGCAGGCCCATGGCCTCCAGGTCGGTGAAGGACTCCAACTGCACCACGAGCAGATTGACGCGCCTGTCTGCCGGAATGTCGGCGTCCTCGTAGGCGGCGAGGACGGCGGCAGCGCGCTCCGCGTCGTAGCCCTCGGGCGGGATGTCCTTGCTCTCGGTGATGCTGTAAAGGAACGGGTAGACGAAGCCGAGGTTCACGAAACGCTCCTGCGCGGTGATGATGCCGATGTTGTTGTTGCGGTTGGTGTTGCGGTCGTAGATCGCCGTGCTGGAGTAGACGAAGCGCCACAGCGGGAACACCGGCAGCAGCGCCAGCACGGCGGCGCCCAGCCGGAGCCTGCCGGAAAGGCGCCCGCGGGCGAGCAGGGCGATCAGCACCAGCAGCGTCGGCACCGCGATCAGGACGAGCAGGATGCGCTTGTTCGGGCTGAGGTCGTAGTTGCCGGCGACGTGCAGCGCCGTGGTGATCGAGCTGATATCGCGGAAAACGAAGGGCTCGTAGCGTACGCGCAGCTTGTAGTAATTGCCGAGCGAGGGCAGGAGAAACAGCACGGCGGCGCCCAGATAGGCGGCCCACTGGCGGTTGAAGAGGCACAGCAGCAGAAGCTGCACGAGCAGGATCGGCAGCCAGTTGAGCAGGAAGATCACGAAGTGCTTATAGTAGCCGAAAAACTCCGCCCAGTCGTAATTGCCGATGGCCAGCAGCAGGCTGAACGTGCACAGCGCCGCAGACGAGAGCAGCAGCGCTGCGGCGTTCCAGCCGTAAAAAAGGGCGCGCTGACCGCCCGGCGGCAGCTCGTTTGCGTACCGCGCCCGAAGAAAGGCGGCCGCCCGTGCGGGCGCAGTCGAAGCGGTATGTGGGGAAGCGTTGTTCATAGATCAGAGATCCCTTCGTGCGGGACTGTGCTTATCCGCGGTACACGGTCTGATTGAGCGCGTACTGCGCCCAGGTCATCCGGCGGCAGAGCTCCTGCTGCGCGGCATCAAGGGCGGTGACGAGCCGCCCGTCGACGAGATAGAAGCCCGTCGTGTTGATGACGGGGACCTCGTCGCGCACCTCGCGCGTGAGCTGCATGAAGGCGCTGCCCTCCCAGCCGAGCTTGTCGAATACGACGGAAAGCAGGAAGCAGGGGCTCACGGTCGGGCCCTCGCCGATGAAATCATCGCCGAGGAGCGCCTTCGCCGCGTCGTTGGCCCAGATGAGGTAGCGAGTGGAATAGTAATTGAGACAGCCTGTCAGGGTGCTGAGATCCACGTCGATCCCCGCCTCGCCGAAGAAGTCGCCCCCCTCGGTAAAATGCGGCTTGTGGTCGCCGTAGGCGAGCAGGACGACGGGCTCGTCCAGGCCGCGCAGCTCGTCGAGCGCAGCGGCAAGCCTCTCCTGGGTGTCGACTACGCCGCGCAGATAGTCGTTGACCTGGTTGCGCACCTTGTCCGAACAGCCCTCGGCCTGCCAGTAGAGATAGCCGTCGTAGGCGTCCGCGGGGTGCGGGCCATGGCCCTGCGTGGTGACCGTGAAGGAGAAGACGTTTTCTCCCCGCGCCGCGTGCTCGCGATACTGCGCGAGGACGTCCGGGAAGACGAAGCGGTCGGACATCCATTCGTTTTCCAGCGTGCTCACGTCGGCCTCGTAGTGGTTCTCACGGTACCAGAATTCCTCGAAGCCGAGGTGGCCGTTGACGCCGATGCGCGAATAGAAGGTGCCGAAGTGCGGGTGGCTGGCCAGAGCGGTGTAGCCCTGGCGGCGCAGATACCGCACGTAGGACTCCACGTCGCGGTGGTACTCGAAGAGCTCGGAGCTGCCCGTGAGGAAGCAGCGCTCCGTGTTGATCGTGCCGCCGCCCATCACGTTCGTGACGAGGGTGCCGGTGTAGCTCTCCTCCTCCAGCGCGTGATAGAGATCGTAGGTATGCTCGTCCAGCCCCTCGAGCCCGAGCAGGGACATGTCGCAGAACGACTCCAACTGAAAGACCAGCAGGTCGACCCGCCGGTCGTCCGGGATCGCGGCATCCGTATAGGCGGAGAGGATCTCCGCGGCCTCTTTTTTATCGTAACCGTCCGGCGGATAGCCGGCGCTCGTCACGATGCTGTGCAGGAACGGATAGACGGAGCCCTTCGAGACGAAGGTGATCTCCGTCCAGGCTTTGGCGAAGATATGCTCGTCCGAGACGGCCTTCTGCTCATAGAACTCATGGTCGGAGTAAACGGTGAACCAGAGCCCCGCGGCCGCGGCGAGCGCGCATACGCAGGCCGTGACGCGCAGCGGCTTTGCCGGCCGGCCGCGCACGAGCAGCGCCAGCAGCAGGAGCCCCAGGGGCAGCGCGGCCAGCGCAATCAGCACGCGCACGTTCGGCGTTAGGTCGTATTTGCCTGCGACGCTGAGCCCGGCCCGGATCGAGCCGATATCGGAAAACATCAGCGGCTCCGAGCGAAAGCGCTGCTTGTAGAAGCTGCCGATCGAGGGCAGGACGACGAAAAGCCAACCGAGCAGATACGAGAGCCATTGCCGCCCCGTGAGCCCGTAGCAGAACAGCAGGAGCAGCAGCACCGGGATCCAGTTGAGATAGAAGATCAGCGGATGCCGGAAGTAATCGAAGAAAAGCTCGATATCCATCATGCCGAGGCCGAGGAACAGACTCAGCACGCACAAGACGACCGAGGCCGCCAGCAGCGCCGCCAGGCTCCAGATATGGAACAGAGCACGCTGCGTGCGGGACGTCAGATCCCGCGCGTACCGGGCGCGGAGAAAGGCAACGGGACCGATAGGGGCAGATATGGTTTTGGCAGAAGAATTCTTCATAGACGATACGGGCTACTCGCTGTACACGATGCGGTTGAGGTAATATTGTACCCACTCCATACGTCGGTAAAGCTCCTGTTGTTCGGGCGCAAGCGAGGTGAAAAGCTGCCCGTTGATGATATAGAAGCCGTTGGTGTTGATAACGGGGATCGCATCGCGGGTCTCACGGGAGAACTGCATGTAAGCGCTGCCGTCCCAACCCATCTTGTCGAACACGAGCGACAGCAGGAAGCAGGGACTCACGGCTGGGCCATCGCCGATGAAGTCATCGCAGAGCTGCGCCTTTGCAGCGTCGTTTGCCCAGATGAGATAGCGGGTGGAGTAATAGTTGAGACAGCCTTCCAGCGTGCTTACGTCGATATTGATCCCGGCCTCGGAGTAAAAGTCACCGCCGTTGGTAAAACGGGGCATATGATCACCGTAGACGATGACGACGACAGGCGTCTCACTGTCACGGAGCGCATCAATGGTTCGGGTGAGGTGTTCCTGCGTGTCGACTACGCCGTCCAAATAGTTGTTCACCTGATTGCGAACGGCCTTGGTGCAGCCCTCGCCGTCCCAATGCAGGACTTCACCGTCATACCTGTCCGCATAGTAAGAGCCGTGGCCCTGTGTGGTGACGGTAAAGGAGAAGACGTTCTCACCCTGCGCCACATGCTCCTCATACTGCTCCAGCACGTCTGGGAAGACGAAGCGGTCGGACATCCATTGATTGATGAGGGTGTTTACATCAGCCTCATAGTGGTTCTCTTTGTACCAGAATTCGTCGAAGCCAAGATGCTCATTGACACCGATGCGCGAATAGAAGGTACCGACGTGCGGGTGACTGGCGAGCGTGGTATAGCCCTGCCTGTTGAAGTAGCGGACGTAGGATTCCACCGCATGCGAGTAATCGAACATCTGGAAACTGCCGGTCAGAAAGGTACGTTCCGTGTTGATCGTGCCGCCGCCCATCACGTTATCGACGAGGATCCCGGTATAGCTCTCCTCCTCCAGCGCGTGATAGAGCTCGTACGTTTCCTCATTCAGCCCCGCAAGTCCGATCCTGGACATGTCGCAGAAGGATTCCAACTGAAAGACCATGAGGTTCACTCTGCGTTCCTCGGGGATATCGGCATCGGTATAAGCCGAGTAGATCGCTTCCGCTTCGGACGCACTGTAATTCGCCGGAGGATATCCGGCGCTTGTCGCGATGCTGTGCAGGAAAGGATAGACGGAGCCCTTTGAGATAAAGGTCAGCTCCGACCACATGAGCGCGACCATGTGATCCTCGTTGACAGCCGTATACTTGTAGAAATAGTCATCCCTGTAGATGCTGAACCACAGGGCGACCGCGGCGATGACCGGGGCGCAAACAGAGACCAGACGGCTGCGCCGGGAGGGGCGCCCTTTTACCAACATGAAAAGCAGCAAGATCCCGACGGGCAGTGCCGCCACCGCGAGGATGATCCGCACGTTCGGGGTGAGATCATACTTGCTTGCAACGCTGAGCCCGGCCTTGATCGAACTCATGTCGGAAAATGTCAGGGGCTCCGCCCGGAAGCGCTGCTTGTAAAAGCTACCGATCGAGGGGAGGACGACAAGGATCCAGGTGAGAAGATAGGTGATCCACTTCCGCCCCGTGAGCCCGTAGCAGAACAGCGTGAGAAGCAGCACGGGAACCCAGTTGAGCAGGAAAATCAGCGGATGCCGGAAATAGTCGTAAAAGACCTCGACACTGATCATTCCAAGCCCCAGCATGAGGCTCAGGACACATATCACGAGCGAGCTCGCCAGCAAGGCGGCGGCGTTCCAAACCCAGAAGAGGTTCTTCTGGGCGCGGGACGTCAACTCGTCAGGGCGGCGCGCCGTGATGAAATTTCGCTTCCTGGCGGTCTCCATGATCAAAAGCGGATGCGCTCAGCGATGTAGCTCTTGACCTCGCTGATCGGGATGCGGACCTGCTGCATACTGTCGCGCTCGCGCACGGTGACGCAGTGGTCTGCCTCGTCGGTCTCGGTGCCGACGGTGTTGAAGTCGAAGGTCACGCAGAACGGCGTGCCGATCTCGTCCTCACGGCGGTAGCGCTTGCCGATGGAGCCGGTCTCGTCGTAATCGCACATGAAGTCCTTGCTGAGCTCGTTGTAAAGCTCCTGCGCCGGCCCGGTCAGGATCTCCTTGCGGCTGAGCGGGAGGATGGCGCACTTGAAGGGCGCGAGCGCGGGATGCAGATGCAGCACGGTGCGCACATCGTCGTTGCCCTTCTTGTCCTGGCCGACGACCTCCTCGTCGTACGCGTCGCACAGGACGGAGAGCACGGTGCGCTCGACGCCGAGCGAGGGCTCGATGACGTAGGGGATATAGTGTTCGTTCTTCTCCTGGTCGTAATAGGTCAGATCCTGGCCGGAGACCTCCTGATGGCGGCTCAGGTCGTAATTGGTGCGGTCGGCCACGCCCCAGAGCTCGCCCCAACCGAAGGGGAACAGGTACTCAAAGTTCGTGGTGGCCTTGGAGTAGAAGGCCAGCTTGTCCTTCTCGTGGTCGCGCAGGCGGAGGTTTTCCTCCTTCAGGCCGATGGACAGCAGAAAGTCCCGGCAGAAGCCGCGCCAATAGTCGAACCACTCCAGATCGGTGTCCGGCTCACAGAAGAACTCCAGCTCCATCTGCTCGAACTCACGCACGCGGAAGATGAAGTTGCCCGGGGTGATCTCGTTGCGGAAGCTCTTGCCGATCTGCGCGATGCCGAAGGGCAGCTTGCGGCGCGTGGTGCGCTGGACGTTGACGAAGTTCGTGAAGATGCCCTGCGCGGTCTCGGGGCGCAGATAGACGGTGTTCTTCGCGTCCTCGGTGACGCCCTGGAAGGTCTTGAACATGAGGTTGAACTGACGGATATCGGTAAAATTGTGCTTGCCGCAGCTCGGGCAGGGGATGTTGTGCTCCTCGACGAAGTCCTTCATCTCCGCCTGGGAATAGGCGTCGATGGGGCGGGGAAGCTCAAAGCCCGCGTCCTTGCACCAGTCCTCGATGATCTTGTCGGCGCGGAAGCGCTCGTGGCACTCGCGGCAGTCCATCAGCGGATCGGAGAAGCCGCCGAGGTGGCCGGAGGCGACCCAGGTCTGCGGGTTCATGAGGATGGCGGCGTCGAGACCGACGTTGTAGCGGTTCTCCTGCACGAACTTCTTCCACCAGGCGCGCTTGACGTTGTTCTTCAGCTCAACGCCGAGGGGACCGTAGTCCCAGGTGTTGGCGAGGCCGCCGTAGATCTCGGAGCCGGCAAAGATGTAGCCGCGGTTCTTGCACAGGGCGACGATCTTGTCCATGGTTTTTTCTGTGTTTTTCATTTGCATTCCTTTCCTGAGGCTGGCTGCCGCAGAGATAAATTTTTGAACAATTCAATATAACACGATTTTCCGGTCTTATCAATAAAAAATAAAGTCTTGTCAAATACTAACCAAGTCCGGCGCGCCCGCACGGCGGAAAATCCTTCAGAATTCATAAATCGGAGAAAATTTTTCTTCCCTCTGTCGAAGAATGGTGTATAATAGGTTACATAATATACAGAGCATACGAGGCGCGGGATGAAGAAACTGTTGGCAAACCTGGATAAAGAAAAGCTGCGCAGGAACCTGCGGCTGGCAGGACTGATCGTGGCCGCCTACGTGCTGGTCGTCCTGATGGTGCTGGTCGCGACGGACGCGCGGCACGTGCGCTTTTACCTCGTCGACGGGCCGGAGATCTCGACCGCCTACGGAAAGCCCTTTACGGATCCGGGGCGCTATGCCGTCAGCACGGGGCGCATCACCGGCGAGGGAGAGAAGGAGCTGCCGGTCGAGACCACCGGCGAGGTGGACACTTCCGTGCTTGGCACCTACGAGCTGCAGTATACCACGCGCTACCACCTGCGCAGCTACACCGTCACGCGCGTCGTGCACGTGGAGGATCTCACACCGCCGGAGATCACGCTGGAATACCGCGAGGATTACGAGCCGAGCTGGTTCACCGGCTATGACGAGGAAGGCTACACCGCGTCGGACGACTATGACGGCGACGTGACGGCGCGCGTGGAGTCCGTCCTGCTGGAGGACCGCGTGGAGTACACCGTGTCCGACGCCGCCGGAAACGTGACCACGGTGGAGCGGCCGCTGCACTATACCGTTACCCGGCCGGAGATCACGCTCGAGGGCGGGGAGGAAGTGGAGATCCCGGCGGATCTGACCTTTACCGATCCCGGTTATTCCGCGACCGACAGCCTGGGCAACGACCTGACGAAGTACGTAAAGGTGGAGGGCGAGGTCATCCCCTATAAGATCGGCAGCTACGAGCGCAGCTACTCCATCTCGAACGAGCTGGGCGAGACGGTGAGCGTCATGCGCACCGTGAACGTCACGCCCGCAAAGCTGCCGGAGATCGTCCAGCCGGAGGGGCGCGTCATCTACCTGACCTTTGACGACGGCCCGGGCCCCTACACGGCGCGGCTGCTGGACATCCTGGCCAAGTATGACGTGAAGGCCACCTTCTTCGTCACCTGCCTCAACCCCGATTACGCCTACCTGGTCGGCCGGGCCTATTCGGAGGGGCACAGCATCGGCGTGCACAGCGCCACGCACAATTACTACACGATCTACGCGAGCGAGCAGGCCTTTATCGACGACTTCAACGAGGCCGAGGCCATGATCTACGAGCAGACCGGGAGCTATACGCGCCTGTTCCGTTTCCCGGGCGGCAGCTCCAACACGGTCAGCAGCTTCAACCCCGGGATCATGACGCGCCTGGTGAAGCTCATGACGGAGGCGGGCTACGTCTTCTTCGACTGGAACGTGACCAGCGGCGACGCGGGCGAGACCACCAAGACCAGCGTCGTGCTCGACAACGTCGTGGGCGGCTGCTCCGGGCTTTGGACCTCGGTCGTGCTGCAGCACGATATCAAGGACTTCAGCGTGGCCGCGGTGGAGCGCATCATCTCCTGGGGCCTGCGCAACGGCTACACCTTCCTCCCGCTCGACATGACCAGCCCCAACGCCCATCACGGCACCAACAATTGAACGCAAAATGGTTGCCATAATTTTTGGATGTACAGCCTCTGCCGCGCCCCGGCGCGCGCGGACAGCGGCGGAAAGGAGCCTCCCATGATTCTGGCCATCGACGTCGGCAACACCAATATCGTGCTCGGCTGCATAGACGATGAGAAGATCATCAACATCGTCCGCCTGCATACCGACCTGCACGCGACCTCCGCGGAATACGCCATCCGCATCCGCCAGATCCTCGACCTCTATGAGATCGACGGGGGCGGCTTTTCCGGGGCGATCCTCTCCTCCGTCGTGCCGCCCGTCACCGGGACGCTGACCGCCGCGATCAAGAAGGTCACGGGGCTGGACTGCATGGTGGTGGGCCCCGGCATGAAGACGGGCATGAACGTGCGCATCGACGACCCGGGCACGCTCGCGGCGGATCTCGTCGTGGCGAGCGTGGCGGCGATCACGTATTACGGCGCGCCGGCCATCGTGCTGGACATGGGAACGGCCAATACCATGGTCGTTATCGATAAAAACGGGGCCTACCGCGGCGGCGCCATCACGCCGGGCGTGAAGCTCTCTTACGAGGCGCTGGCCTCCGCGGCGAGCCTCCTGCCGGATATCTCGCTGGGCGCGCCGAAGAAGGTCATCGGCACCAACACCGTGGATGCGATGCGCTCCGGCGCCATCTTCAGCACGGCCGGCGCGATCGACTCCATGGTCGACCGGATGGAGGAGGAGCTGGGGTATCCCTGCAACCTCGTCGCGACGGGAGGGCTCGCGCGCTTCATCACGCCTTACTGCAGACGAGCTTTCGTGTGTGACAACGACCTGCTGCTCAAGGGCCTCTGGGTGCTCTACCGCAAGAATCTGAAATGAATGCGTGAAGACAGGCTGCCGCCGTGCGGGTGCACGGCGGCAGCTTTTTGCGCTCGGTGAAAAATAATTTCTTAATTTTTAAAAAGGCTCTTGCATAATTTACGAAGTTGACATATAATGCAACCAAGCTGTTACTTTTCGAGGCAGAAAATGTAAACATTTTGAAACCACTTTCGCTTCACACGGGAGGATCTAGAGATGAAAAAACGGATAGTCAGCCTGCTGCTCAGCCTTTGCCTGGTCTTTGCGCTGTTCTGCGGCATGTCTGTGAACGCCTTTGCGGACGGCACGGTCGAGTACACGCTGAAGGCGGGGGAGACCGTATTCGGCGTCTGCCAGAAGCTGGGCATAGATTTCTACGCCAACCAGGCCTGGATCATGCAGACCAATAACATCGCGAGCTTCAATAACCTCAAAGCCGGCACGAAGCTGACGCTGCCCGCGGCCGGTACCGCGGCGACGGCGGCCGCGGCGGGCGGTACGGCCACCATGTCCACCGGCGACCCGGTGAACTACTACCTCGTCGAGCACGTGATGGCCGCCGGAGAGACGGTCTATACCGTCTGCAAGCAGCTCGGCATCGACTTTGCCGCCAACTCCGACAAGATCAAGGCCATCAACGGCATCAGCAATTATAACGCCGTCAAGGTCGGGGCGACCGTCGTCCTGCCCTCCACCACCGCGCCCACGTCCGGCACCTACACCCAGGTCGTCGCGCACAAGGTCGTCGCGGGCGATACTGTCGGCGCGCTCTGCCGCACCTACGGCGTCGACTACGCCTCCAGCGCGGAGACCATCAAGGCCCTGAGCGGCATCACGAACCTCGGCGCCATCCGTGCGGGCCAGACCATTTACCTGCCCGTGAAGGCGGGCACCGCAGCCACCACCACGAGCAGCTCGGGCACGGGCAGTTCCGCGGGCAGCGGCTCGGGCGCCAGCTCCGGCGGCACGGCCGCCGCCCCGGTGAACACCACGCCGGAAGCCGGTGCTTTCAACGTGCACACCTCCTCCAACGGCGTGTTCAATCTGCAGGTCAACGGCCAGATCGTCAACAGCGCCAAGGCCGGTGAGAAGGTGACCGTCGTCGTCGTACCCGACCAGGGCTACAAGGTCAACGACATCGTTATCTACAAGACCTCCACCAGCGAGCGCGTCACCGTCAGCAACAACACCTTCACCATGCCGGATCACGACATCACCATCTACGTGACTTTCCGCGCCGGCTGATCGAGCATCGAGCGACAAAGCACCCGAACTTTTCGGGTGCTTTTTGCTTTTCTGCTTGCATTTTTGCGCGGCGTATGGAAAAATGGAAGCGAGAGACAGCCGGCATGGAGCCGGCGAAGAAAGAGAGGGCGTTCCTATGAACTTGCTGCTGATCGCGGCCGCGGTCGTCCCGGCGGCCTTTCTGATGCTGCGGGTCTACCAGGCGGACAAGCTGGAGCGGGAGCCGGCCGATCTGCTCTGGTCCCTGGTGATCCTGGGCGTGGCGTCCACGTCGCTGGCCTCCTTCACCGAGCAGCTTGGAGATATCCTGCTGTCCTGGTTCGTGCCGGACGAGAGCCTGCCTTATAATATCGTGATGTATTTCGTCATCGTGGCGCTGTCCGAGGAGGGCTTCAAGTATCTGCTGCTGAAAAAGCGCACCTGGCGTTCGCCGCATTTCAACTGCCGCTTTGACGGCGTGGTCTACGCGGTGTTCATCTCCCTGGGCTTCGCCCTGTGGGAGAACATCAGCTACGTCCTCAGCTACGGCTTCGGCGTGGCGGTCGCCCGCGCGCTGACGGCCGTGCCCGGCCACGCCTGCTTCGGCGTGTTCATGGGCACCTGGTACGGCGTCGCCAAGCGCTATGAGCTCGCGGGCATGCCGGAGGAGTCCCGCCGCGCGCGGCGCATGGCGCTGCTGCTGCCCACGCTGCTGCACGGCGCGTACGACTTTATCGCCGCCATCCAGGAGGAGGCGTTGGGGATGGTCTTCGTCGTGTTCATCGCAGCGCTCTTCATCGTCTCGCTGCGCCTGGTGAGAAAGCAGGCGCGGGAGGACGAGTACCTCTATGAAGACCCGGTGGACATGGACCTCTGAAACAGAAAAGGATAATGAAACGATGCCGCCCGGCGACGAGGAGTCGCCGGGCGGCGCGCTGCGTCAAGCCCTTATCCGCGGCCGAGATCGCCCACGAGGTAGTCCTGCCCGCTGTAAACGTAGGCGGGCTGCTCGCCCGTGCGCTCGACCTCCAGTTCCTCCGCGATCCGCTCCAGCACCGGGAAGTCGTAGCTTCCGGAGAGCTGGATGAGCATCTGCTCGGCGGGGTCGAACAGGAGCAGGAATTTGTGCTGCTGCTGGTTCGGGGGAGAGGCGATCCACACCGAGGACACGTCCAGCGCGACCTCCAGATACTGCCGGCCTCCCAGCGTGCCCTCCCCGACGACGGCAGCCGTGCCGCCGTTTATGCCGAGGATCAGATCACGCTCGCAGAGGACGTTGCTGTCGTACAGGATGATATCGAGCATATCCGCGGTGCGCGGCACGTAGTGGTAATACACGTAGAGCTCCGCCGCTTCCGGCGCGCGGATCTCGGTCGTGCGCGTCAGGTACGGGGCGGTCTCCTCCGGGTCGAAGGCCGCGCAGTCTGCCAGCGAATAGGCCCAGAATTCGTCCGGCCCGCCCGTATACGCCGCGTCGGGCGCCGGGACGTCCTCGGGCAGCCAACCGAAGCGCATCGCGTGCGCCGGGCCGCCGGGCTGCGCCTCAAACCGGACGACGAACGCCGCCTTGTAGAGCGAGCCCTCGCCCGCGTGCCCGTCGGCGTCGACATAGTGATAGACCATCGCCTCGCCCGGCTGCGGACTGTGGGCGTCCATGCGCGCCTCGTAGGCGGCGTAGGCCGTGACGGACAGCAGCGCCGCGAGCGCGGCGGCGATCAGCACCGTGCGCAGCGCGCGTCTGCGCGGGCGGTAGCTTCCCTGCGGCGCACCGTCCATGCGCGCCTGCGTTTCGAGCAGATAGCGCTCGTCGATCCCGTTCAGGGCGCGGGCCAGTTCTTCGTTCATCATAGATATTCCTCCTTCCGCAGCTGCTCCCACAGGCGTCTGCGCGTGCGCAGCAGCATCGATTTGACCTTGCTCTGCCCGAAGCCGTGCGCGGCGGCGATCTCTGCGACGCCGTAGCCGAACCAGTAACGGGCAAGGAACACGGTCCGCTCCGTCTCCGGCAGGGCGGCGAGGAAGCGGTCGAGCGCGGCGGTCAGCTCCTTGTGCTCCAGCTCCGCCGCGGGCTCCGTGCCGCCGGGCAGGATCTCGGCCAGCTCGTCGAGCGCGGCGGTGTACGCGTTCGCTGCGCGCTTCTGCCGCGTGCGGCCGCGCAGCCGGGTGAGCGCCTGCCAGCGCGTGAGCCGCGCCAGGTAGACCCGCAGCAGGTCGGGCCGATCGTCCGGCATGCTGTTCCAAGCGCGCAGCCATACGTCGTCCAGGCATTCCTCCGTATCTTCGTCGCTGCCCAGCAGCCTGAGGGCGATGCTGCGGCAGTAGGGCCCGTACTTCGCGGCCGTCTCCGCGATGGCCCGGTCCGACCTCTGCCAGTACAGCTCCACGATCTCCTGATCCTCCAAGTGCAGCCCTCCTTTCGTCTTCATCCTAAAAAACGCCGTTTTTTGCAAACGGTCGCGCGTCTTCCGCCATGATTTTACACGCCCGGCACCCACTTGCAAAGGGGGCTTTCGTCAGCTTGTACAAGAGGGGCGGGAGCGGGGCGCGGCGACAGCCTGTAAAATTCACAAATATGCAAACAGAATGAATATTCATGCGAAAAACGCTTGACTTTATGCAGGGATTAGCCTATAATCAGCGCATAAAAATTCAACGGAGGCATTCCCATGAATAAAGAAAACATCAAAAAAGTCGTGCTCGCCTATTCCGGCGGCCTGGATACGTCCATCATCATCCCCTGGCTGAAGGAAAACTATAACGGCTGCGAGGTCATCGCGGTGTCCGGCAACGTCGGGCAGAACGACGAGCTGGTGGGGCTGGAGGAGAAGGCGCTCAAGACCGGCGCGTCCAAGCTCTACGTGCTGGATCTGACGGACGAGTACGTCGACGAGTATATCATCCCCTGCGTCAAGGCCGGGGCGGTCTACGAGGAGTACCTGCTGGGCACCAGCCACGCGCGGCCCTGCATCGCCAAGGGCCTGGTGGAGATCGCGCTCAAGGAAGGGGCCGACGCCATCGTCCACGGCTGCACCGGCAAGGGCAACGACCAGGTGCGCTTTGAGCTGGCCATCAAGCACTTCGCGCCCAACATGCCCATCATCGCCCCCTGGCGCGAGTGGAGCATCAAGTCCCGCGAGGAGGAGATCGACTACGCAGAAGCGCACAACGTCCCGCTGAAGATCAACCGCGAGACCAACTATTCCAAGGACAAAAACCTCTGGCACCTCTCGCACGAGGGCCTCGACCTGGAGGATCCGGGCAACGAGCCGCTCTACGAGAAGGAGGGCTTCCTGGAGATGGGCGTCTCGCCGCTTAAGGCGCCGGACGAGCCCACCTACATCACGCTCGACTTTGAAAAGGGCGTGCCCGTCGCGCTCAACGACGAAAAGCTCAGCGGCAAGGAGATCATCCTCAAGCTCAACGAGCTCGGCGGCGCGAACGGGATCGGCCTGCTGGATATCGTGGAAAACCGCCTGGTCGGCATGAAGTGCCGCGGCGTGTACGAGACGCCGGGCGGGAGCATCCTCTACAAGGCGCACAGCGTGCTCGAGAGCATCTGCCTCGACAAGATGACCCTGCACGAGAAGCAGAAGCTGGCCATCACCTTCGGCGAGCTCGTATACAACGGCCAGTGGTTCACGCCGCTGCGCGAGGCGCTGAGTGCCTTCGTCGACAAGACGCAGGAGCGTGTCACCGGCAAGGTGCGGCTCAAGCTGTATAAGGGCAACATGATCAACGCCGGCGTCTGGAGCCCGTACTCGCTGTACAGCGAGGAGATCGCCACCTTCGGCGAAAGCGATTACAACCAGGCCGACGCCGCGGGCTTCATCAACCTCTACGGGCTGCCCATCAAGGTGCAGGCTCTCGTGGACGGGAAATAAAGAAGGAAGATCGCTATCCTGCACGGCAGACCGCCGTGCAGGATATTGCGCAGACTGAGGGGAACGACATGCCAAAACTGTGGACCGGCGTCACCGCCGGCATCACCGATCCCATCGCGGATGATTTCAATTCCTCCATCCGCTTCGACAGCCGCATGTACCGGCAGGACATCGAGGGCAGCATGGCCCACGCAGCCATGCTCGCGGCGCGCGGCATCATCAGCGACAGCGAGCGCGACGCGCTGACCGGCGGCCTTGCGGGGATCCTGGAGGATCTGGAGTCCGGCGCGCTGCAGCCGGATATGCGGTGCGAGGACATCCACATGTTCGTCGAGCAGGAGCTGACGGGCCGCATCGGGGAGACGGGCAAGAAGCTGCACACGGCCAGGAGCCGCAACGACCAGGTCGCCCTGGATCTGCGGATGTACCTGCGCGGCGAGTGCGCGGAGATCTGCGCGCTGACGAAAGCGCTCGTCACGGCGCTTACCGACGTGGCAGAGCGGCACAAGGCCAGCATCATGCCGGGCTATACGCACCTGCAGCGCGCGCAGCCGGTCAGCTTCGGGCACTATCTGATGGCTTACGCCATGATGCTCCTGCGTGATCTGGACCGGCTCGCGGACTGCAGAAAGCGCATGAACGTCTCGCCGATCGGCTGCTGCGCCCTGGCTGGCACCACCTACGATACGGACAGGCGCATGGAGGCGTCGCTGCTCGGCTTTGACGAGATCGCCCGCAACAGCATGGACGGCGTCTCCGACCGGGACTTCGCCGTGGAGCTGCTGAGCGCGCTGTCGATCGAGATGATGCATCTCTCGCGCCTCGCTGAGGAGCTGATCCTCTGGGCGAGCTGGGAGTTCAAGTTCATCGAGCTCTCGGACGCGTACACCACGGGCTCGTCCATCATGCCGCAGAAGCGCAACGCCGACATGGCGGAGCTCGTGCGCGGCAAGACCGGCCGCGTCTACGGAGACCTTCTGGGCCTCCTGACCACGCTCAAGGGCCTGCCGCTGGCCTACAACAAGGACATGCAGGAGGACAAGGAGGGCGTGTTCGACGCGTGCTACACGGTCAAGGCCTGCCTGCGCGTCTTCGCGCCGATGATCGCCAGCATGCGGGTGCGCACGGACAACATGCTCCGCGCGGCGCAGACCGGCTTTATAAACGCCACGGATCTGGCGGATTATCTCGTGCGCAAGGGGCTGCCGTTTCGCAGCGCCTACAAGCTCTCCGGGCAGATCGTCGCCCGCTGCATGGCCGACGGGCAGGTGCTGGAGAGTCTGCCGCTTGAGGTCTACCGGGAGTACAGCCCGCTCTTCGGCGAGGATCTGTACGCTGCGATCGACCTCAAGGCCTGTGTGGAAAAACGCATCTCCGAGGGAGGCACCTCGGAGAGCTCCGTGGAAAAACAGATCGCCTGGGTAAGGATGGTGCTTGAACATGACTAAGATCTTTATCGACGGCAGCGCCGGGACGACCGGCCTGCGCATATACGAACGGCTCGCCGGGCGGGAGGGACTCGAGCTCATCCGGATCCCAGAGGAGCTGCGCAAGGATCCGAAGGCCCGCGAGGAGGCGATCAACGCCGCCGATATCGCCTTCTTCTGCCTGCCGGACGCGGCGGCTGTCGAGGCGGCGGCACTGGTGCACGGCGACACCGCCGTGATCGACACCTCCACCGCGCACCGCACCGCGCAGGGCTGGGACTACGGCTTCGCCGAGCTGCACGGCCTGCGCGAGAAGATCGCGGCGAGCAAGCGCGTTGCAAACCCAGGCTGCCACGCGAGCGGCTTCATCTCTTTGGTGGAGCCTCTCGTGCACGAGGGGCTGATCGCAGCGGACACGGCGCTTACCTGCTTCTCTGTCACCGGCTACTCCGGCGGCGGCAAGGGCATGATCGCCGAGTACGAGGGCGAGGGGAGAGCGGCGGAGCTCGATTCCCCGCGGCAGTACGGCCTCACGCAGCAGCACAAGCACCTCAAGGAGATGGTGAAGCTCTGCGCGCTGGAGACGGCGCCGGTCTTTTGCCCGATCGTGGCGGACTACTACAGCGGCATGGCGGTGACCGTGCCCCTGTTCCGCAAGGACCTGCGAGGCACCGCGGAGGATATCGCGGCGCTGTACAAGGAGCGCTACCACAGCCCCATCGTGCACTTTGAGCCGTACGGCGACGGCATGATCGCGGGCAACACCCTCTCCGGGCGGGACGACATGGAGATCACGATCGCCGGCAACGACGAGCGCATCCTGCTCATCTCCCGCTTCGACAATCTCGGCAAGGGCGCGTCCGGTGCCGCCATCCAAAACATGAATATTCTTCTGGGCCTGGACGAGACCGTTGGCCTGGTGATTTGATCCTACAGGAGGAAACAACATGAAGATCGTATCCGGCGGCGTGTGCGCCGCCAAGGGCTTCCAGGCCGCGGGCATCCACTGCGGCATCCGCGCAAACCACAGCAAGCGCGACCTTGCGTTGATCGTCAGCAGCGTCCCGGCGAGCGCGGCCGCCGTCTACACCACCAACCTGGTCAAGGGCGCGCCTCTGACCGTCACGAAGCGGCACATCAGCGACGGCGTCGCCCAGGCGGTGATCTGCAACAGCGGCAACGCCAACACCTGCAACGCAAACGGCATCGAGATCGCCGAGGAGATGAGCGCCCTCACGGCGCAGGCCCTCGGCATCCGCGCGCAGGACGTGGTCGTCGCCTCTACGGGCGTCATCGGCCAGCCGCTGAACATCGCCCCCATCGCGGCCGGGATCGCGCCGCTGAAGGCGGCCCTGTCGGACGACGGGAGCGCGGACGCCTGCGAGGCCATCATGACCACGGACGTGAAGAAAAAGGAGATCGCCGTGGAGTTCACCGTCGGCGGCAAGACCTGCCATCTCGGCGGCATCGCCAAGGGCAGCGGCATGATCCACCCCAACATGGCCACCATGCTCGTCTTCCTCACGACCGACGCCGCCATCGCCCCGGCCATGCTGACGAAGGCCCTGCAGGGAGACATCCGGAAGACCTTCAACATGATCAGCGTCGACGGCGACACCTCCACGAACGACATGGTCGCCATCCTCGCCAACGGCCTCGCCGGCAACGACGAGATCACCGCTGAGGGGGAGGACTTCAGCGCCTTCATGCAGGCGCTCAACACCGTGAACGTCTACCTCTGCCGCGGCATCGCGGCCGACGGCGAGGGCGCCACCAAGCTGCTCGAGTGCGCGGTGAGCGGGGCGAAGGACGAGGCCGCGGCCAAAACGGTCGCCAAGAGCGTGGTCTGCTCCAATCTGACCAAGGCCGCCATGTTCGGCGAGGATGCCAACTGGGGACGCGTGCTCTGCGCCATCGGCTACAGCGGCGCAGACGTGGACGTGGACAAGGTGGGCGTGAGCTTCCGCTCGGCCGCCGGGAGCGTCGAGGTCTGCCGCGACGGCGCGGGCGTGCCGTTTTCCGAGAAGGTCGCGGCACAGGTGCTGCACGAGAGCGAGATCGATATCCTCGTCACGCTCGGCGACGGGGATGGCGCCGCCACCGCCTGGGGCTGCGATCTGAGCTACGAATACGTGCGCATCAACGGCGACTACCGCACCTGAGAGGGCCGCGAGATGGACGCTTTACAGTTTTCAAACGCCCAGCGGGCGCAGGTGCTCACGGAGGCGCTGCCCTATATCCGGCGGTATAACGGGCGGATCGTAGTGGTCAAATACGGCGGCAACGCCATGGTCAGCGATCAGCTCAGACAGCAGGTGATGGAGGATATCGTGTTGCTGTGGCTGGTCGGCGTGCGCGTCGTGCTGGTGCACGGCGGCGGGCCGGAGATCAGCGATCTGATGACCCGTCTCGGCAAGAAGCCGGAATTCGTGGACGGCCTGCGCGTCACCGACAAGGAGACGGTGGACATCGTGCAGATGGTGCTCGCAGGCAAGGTCAACAAGACGCTCGTGAACCTCCTCGAGGTCAAGGGCGGCAAGGCGATGGGCATCTCCGGCATGGACGGGCGATTGATCCGCGCGAAGATGAAGGACCCGTCTCTCGGCTACGTCGGCAGCATCACGGGCGTGGATATCCAGCCGGTCATGGACCTGCTGGACAAGGGCTACATCCCGGTCATTTCCACGATCGGCTGCGACGCCGAGGGCAACACCTACAACATCAACGGCGACACCGCCGCGGCCTATATCGCCGGGGCGCTGGACGCCGAGAGGCTCATTATGATGACGGATATCGCCGGGGTCCTGCGCGACAAGGACGATCCGTCCACCCTCATCCCGCGCCTGACGATCGCCCAGGCGGTGGAGTTGTTCGAGCAGAACGTGATCGCCGGCGGCATGATCCCCAAGGTGGAGTGCTGCATCGACGCAATCCACCGCGGCGTCGACAGTGCGATCATCATGGACGGACGGGTGCCGCATTCCATTCTGATGGAGATCCTCACCGACGAGGGCGCGGGCACCATGGTAGTAAAAGGGGAGGAGAACGAGTACCTATGAATATCAAAGAGATCGATCAGAAATACGTCGCCAATACCTACGCGCGCTTCCCGGTACAGATCGTATCCGGCAAGGGCTCGATCGTCTGCGACGAGACGGGCAAGGCCTATATCGACATGGGCAGCGGCATCGGCGTGACGGCCTTCGGCATCGCGGACGACGCCTGGAAGGCGGCCGTGATCGCCCAGTTGGACAAGCTGCAGCACATGTCGAACCTGTACTACACCGAGCCCTGTGCCAAGCTCGCCCAGCTCCTGTGCGAGAGGACGGGGATGAAGAAGGTCTTCTTCTGCAACTCCGGCGCGGAGGCTAACGAGTGCGCCATCAAGGCGGCGCGCAAATACGCCTGCGAGAAAAAGGGCGCGGAGTATTACACTATCGTCACCCTCGTAAACAGCTTCCACGGGCGCACCGTCACGACGCTGGCCGCCACCGGCCAGGAGCACTACCACGAGCTGTTCCAGCCGCTCACGCCCGGCTTCGTGCACGCGCCGGCGAACGACATCGAAGCGGTAAAGGCCGCGGCGCTCGCGAACAAGACCGCCGCCGTGATGATCGAATGCATCCAGGGCGAGGGCGGCGTGATCGCGCTCGACGAGAGCTTTGTGAAGGAGCTCGCCGCGTTCTGCGCGCAGGAGGATATCCTGCTGGTGGTGGACGAGGTGCAGACCGGAAACGGCCGCTCCGGCAAGCTCTACGCCTATATGAATTACGGCGTGCAGCCGGATATCGTCTCCACGGCCAAGGGCCTGGGCGGCGGCCTGCCTCTGGGAGCGACGCTCTTCGGCGAGAAGACCCAGTCCGTTCTCGGCAGCGGCGATCACGGCTCCACCTTCGGCGGCAACCCCGTGAGCTGCGCGGGCGCGCTGAGTATCCTCGGCCGCATCGACGACGCGCTGCTTGCGCAGGTGAAGGAGAAGAGCGCCTACGTTTTCAGCGAGCTGACCGGCGCGGAGGGCGTGGAGTCCGTCAGCGGCATGGGGCTGATGATCGGCATCAAGCCCGTCAAGCCCGCCGCCGAGGTGGTGGACCTGTGCATGCAAAACGGCGTCCTGTGTCTGACGGCGAAGGATAAGGTGCGGCTGCTGCCGGCGCTCAACATCCCCATGGAGACGCTGCAGCAGGCGATCGCCGTGATCAAGGCGGCCTGCAAGTGAGGAGGACGAAATGGAGCTAAAAGGCAGGAGCTTTCTCAAGCTGCTCGATTACAGCCCCGAGGAGATCGACGCGCTGCTGCAGCTTGCGGCTGAGCTGAAGGCCAAAAAGAAGGCGGGCGTCCCGCACAGGCTGCACGAGGGCAAGAACGTGGCGCTGATCTTCGAAAAGACCAGCACCCGCACGCGCTGCAGCTTCGAGGTCGCCGCGGCGGATCTGGGCATGCACGCGGTCTATCTCGACCCAAGCGCTTCCCAGATCGGCAAGAAGGAGAGCATCGCGGACACCGCCCGCGTCCTCGGCCGCATGTTCGACGGTATCGAATACCGCGGCTACGGACAGGCGCGCGTGGAGGCGCTGGCGCAGTACGCGGGCGTCCCCGTCTGGAACGGACTGACCAATGAGTTCCACCCCACACAGATCCTCGCGGACTTTCTCACCATCCGGGAGCATTTCGGCGGGCTCAAGGGCAAAAAACTCGTCTATATGGGCGATGCGCGCTACAACATGGGCAATTCTCTCATGGTCGGCTGTGCCAAGATGGGCCTGCAGTTCCTCGCCTGCGCGCCGGAAAAGTATTTTCCGGACGCCGCGCTGATCGAAACGTGCAGGGAGATCGCCGCCGGGACCGGCGCGGCGCTCCGCTTTGAGACCGACCCCTTCAAGGCCGTGCAGGGCGCGGACGTGATCTATACGGATATCTGGGTCTCCATGGGCGAGCCGGAGTCCGTCTGGGAGGAGCGCATCCACGACCTGCTGCCCTACCAGGTGAACGCCGCGCTGCTCGCGGCGGCCGGGCCGCAGTGCCGCTTCATGCACTGCCTGCCCGCCTATCACGATCTTGAGACCGAGAACGGCCTCGCGATCTATGAAAAATTCGGCCTGGAGTCCATGGAGGTCACGCACGAGGTGTTCGAGGGGCCGCAGTCCATCGTCTTCGACGAGGCGGAGAACCGCATGCACACCATCAAGGCCGTCATGGCCGCGACGCTGTGAGCGCCATGGAAAAGGCATATCTCGTTCTGGGAAACGGCAGGGTCTTCGAGGGCGAGCGCATCGGCGCCGCGGGAGACAGCATCGGAGAGTTGGTCTTCACCACCGGCATGGTGGGCTATCTCGAGACCCTGACCGATCCCAGCTACGCCGGACAGATCATCCTGCAGACCTTTCCCCTCATTGGCAATTACGGGGTCATCTCCCCGGACTTTGAGGGGAACTGCTTTGCCAGGGGCTACGTGGTGCGGGAGCTGTGCGAGGCGCCGTCGAACTTCCGCAGCGAGTACGCGCTCGATCGCTTTCTGAAGGAGCGGGGCATCCCCGGCATCTGCGGCGTCGATACCCGCGCGGTCACGCGGCTGCTGCGCGAAGAGGGCGTGATGAACGCCTGCATATGCGCCGAGATCCCGGCGGATCTCGCACCGGTGCGCGCCTACGCGGTGAAGGACGCGGTGCGCACGGTCAGCACGCGCGAGACGCGCGACTACCCCGCGCAGGGAGAGGAGCGCTTTCACGTCGCGCTGATCGACTACGGCGCGAAGCGCAACATCATCCGCTGTCTGAACCGGCGCGGCTGCCGGGTCACGGTCGTGCCGCACGACACCGCGGCGGAGACCGTCCTGGCCATGGCACCGGACGGCGTCATGCTCTCCAACGGCCCGGGCGATCCACAGGAGAACGTATATGAGATCGAGCAGATCCGAAAGCTCATGGGGAAGGTGCCCATCTTCGGTATCTGCCTGGGACATCAGCTCACGGCCCTCGCCATGGGCGGCGAGACCGTGAAGCTCAAATACGGCCACCGCGGCGCGAACCAGCCCGTGCGCCTGTGCGGCGGCTCGCGCACCTACATCAGCAGCCAGAACCACGGCTACGCCGTGGTCAGCGAGAGCATGGAGGGGATCGCGCGCCTCAGCTACGTCAACGCAAACGATCTGAGCTGCGAGGGGCTCGAATACCCGGAGCAGCGCTGCTTTACCGTACAGTTCCATCCCGAGGCCTGTTCCGGGCCGCGGGATACCGAGTTTTTGCTCGATCGCTTTATCGCCATGATGGGAGGGGACGGGCGTGCCTAAAGACAAGAGCATCCGGAAGGTCCTGGTCATCGGCTCGGGCCCGATCGTCATCGGGCAGGCGGCGGAGTTCGACTACGCGGGCGCGCAGGCCTGCCGCGTGCTGCGGCAGGAGGGCGTCGAGACCGTGCTGGTCAATTCCAACCCCGCCACTATCATGACCGACAAGAACCTGGCAGACGCCATCTACCTCGAGCCGCTCACTGCCGAGACGGTGCGGCGCATCATCGCCAAGGAGCGGCCGGACGGACTGCTGGCCGGCCTCGGCGGGCAGACGGGCCTGACCATCGCCATGCAGCTCAGCCGCGACGGCACGCTGGAGAAATACGGCGTGCGCCTGCTCGGGTCGGATATCGGCGCGATCGAGAAGGCCGAGGACCGCGAACTGTTCCGCGACACACTGTGCGCCATGGGGCAGCCGGTCGTCCCCTCGGACACGGCGAACGACCTGGACACGGCGCTCGCCGTCGCCGCGCGCATCGGCTACCCCGTAATCGTCCGCCCGGCCTTCACGCTCGGCGGCACCGGCGGCGGGATCGCCGAGACGGAGGAGGAGCTGCGCGTCATCGCGAAGATGGGCCTGGATCTCTCGCCCATCACGCAGATCCTCGTGGAAAGGTGCATCTCCGGCTGGAAGGAGATTGAATTTGAGACCATGCGCGACGGCGCGGGCAACGTCATCGCCGTCTGCTCCATGGAGAACTTCGACCCCGTTGGCGTGCACACCGGGGACTCGATCGTAGTTGCCCCGGCGCTCACGCTCGCGGACAAGGAATACCAGATGCTGCGCTCTGCCGCGCTGAATATCATTACCGAGATCGGCATCGTCGGCGGCTGCAACTGCCAGTTCGCCCTCGATCCGGAGAGCTTCGAGTACGCGGTCATCGAGGTGAACCCCCGCGTGTCGCGCTCCTCTGCGCTGGCCTCCAAAGCCACGGGCTACCCCATCGCCAAGATCAGCACGCGCATCGCCCTCGGCTACACCCTCGATGAGATCAAAAACGACATCACCGGCAAGACCTGCGCCTGCTTCGAGCCGACGCTGGACTACGTGGTGGTCAAGGTCCCCAAATGGCCCTTCGATAAATTCGCCGGCTCCAGCCGGAAGCTCGGCACGCAGATGAAAGCGACGGGCGAGGTCATGGCCATTGCGCCGAGCTTTGAGATGGCGCTGATGAAGGCCGTACGCGGCGCGGAGATCTCGCTCGACACGCTCAACGCCCCGCCGCTCTCAGCGGCGCCCGTGACCGAGCGCCTGCACGAGCAGAACGACAGGCGCCTGTTCACCGTGTTCGAGGCGCTGAAGGCGGGCGTCAGCGTGGAGGAGATCCACGCCACCACGCGCATCGACCCCTGGTTCCTGTATAAGCTCCAAAGCCTCGCGCAGTTCGAGACCCGCATCGTCCGGGACGGCCTCTCAGAGGCGGACTACCGCCGCGCCAAGAAGCTCGGCTATACGGACGAGGCGCTCTGCCGCCTTTGCGGCGCGGAGAGCGTGCCCGGCCTGCCCATGTGTTACAAGATGGTGGACACCTGCGGCGCGGAGTTCGACGCCGAGACGCCTTACTTCTATTCTTCCTTCGACGAGGAGTGCGAGGCACGCGCTTTCGCGCGCAGCGGCAAGCCCGTCGTCATGGTGCTCGGCTCCGGCCCGATCCGCATCGGTCAGGGCATCGAATTCGATTACAGCAGCGTGCACTGCGTGTGGACGCTGCGCGAGATGGGCTACGACGTTGTCATCGTGAACAACAACCCGGAGACCGTCTCCACCGACTACGACACCGCGGACCGGCTCTACTTCGAGCCGCTCTGCCGGGAGGACGTCTGGAACATCATCCAGGTGGAGAAGCCCGTCGGCGTGGTGGTGGCCTTCGGTGGGCAGACGGCCATCAAGCTCACGCAGTTTCTCGACGGGAAGGGCATCCCCATCCTGGGTACCTCCGCCGATAGCATCGACGTCGCCGAGGACCGCGCCCGCTTCGACGCCCTGCTGGAGACCTTCGGTATCCGCCGCCCGCGCGGGCACGGCGTGAACACCCTCGAGGAGGCACTGCAGGCGGCCGAAGAGCTGGGCTACCCCGTGCTGCTGCGCCCCTCCTACGTGATCGGCGGGCAGAACATGTGCATCTCCCGCGACGCGGAGACGACGGAGCGCTACATGCGCGGCATCCTCGCCGGGGGGATCGAGAATCCCGTCCTGGTGGACAAGTACATGCCCGGCACGGAGCTGGAGGTGGACGTGATCTCCGACGGAGAGGACGTGCTGATCCCCGGCATCATGGAGCACATCGAGCGGGCCGGCGTCCACAGCGGGGACTCCATCGCCGTCTACCCGCCGTATAATCTCAGCGACAAATTCCTGCGCCGCATCTGCGAGGTGTCGGAGCAGCTCGCGCTGGCCCTGGGAACGAAGGGGCTCGTGAACATCCAGTACCTCATCTACGCGGACGAGCTGTACGTGATCGAGGTCAACCCCCGCGCTTCGCGCACCGTGCCCTACATCAGCAAGGTGACGAACGTGCCGATGGTGGATCTCGCCTCGCGGATCATGCTGGGCGCGAAGCTGCGCGAGCTCGGCTACGGCACGGGCCTGTACCGCACGCCGCCCTACTACGCGGTCAAGGTGCCGGTCTTCTCCTTCGAGAAGCTCTCGGACGCCAACTCCATCCTCGGCCCGGAGATGAAGTCCACCGGCGAGGTGCTCGGCATCGGCAAGACCCTGGCGGAGGCCATGTTCAAGGGCCTGACCGCCGCGGGCTTCACCGTGCCGAGTCTGCACGGCAGGACGGACGCGGGCGTCCTCCTCAGCGTGGAGACCGGGGACTACCAGGAGATCATCTCCCTCGCGCGCCGGTTTTACGAGCTGGGTCTGAAGCTCTACGCCACCAGCGGCACGGCGGGCGCCATCGCCGCGCTGGGGATCCCGGTCGAGGCCGTGGCCAACGCCACCGAGAGCGGGCGCATCCACGAGCTGATGGAGCAGGGAGAGCTGTGCTATATCGTCTACACCGGGGCCGTCAAGGACGCCACGATGGGCGATTATATCGCCCTGCACCGCCGGGCAATGCAGCTCGGCATCCCGTGCCTGACCTCGCTCGATACCGCCAACGCCCTCGCGGACATCATTGCGAGCCGCTTCAACCAGAGCAACACCGAGCTCGTGGACATCAACGCCATGCGCACGCAGCGGCAGAAGATCCGCTTCACCAAGATGCAGGACTGCGGCAACGACTATATCTTCATCGAGAACTTCGACGGCGGCATTACCTGCCCGGAGTCCCTGTGCGTCAGCCTCTGCGCGCCGCACTACGGCATCGGCGGGGACGGCATCGTGCTCATTGAGCGCTCCGAGGTCGCGGACGTGCGCATGCGCAGCTTCAACCGCGACGGCAGCGAGGGGCTCATGGCGGGCAACAACATCCGCTGCGTGGCGAAGTACATGTACGATAACGGCTACGTGCGCGGCGAGAGCCTGCGGGTAGAGACCCGCAGCGGCGTCAAGAGCCTGCAGCTTTTCTGCCGGGACGGGAAGGTCAGCTCCGTCGCGGTGGACATGGGCAGGGCCGAGCTGGACGCGGCGCGCGTGCCGGTGCTGACAGAGCAGCCGCGCATGGTCGACAGTCCCGTCACCATCGGCGGGGAGGACTGGCGCGTTACCTGCGTCTCGGTCGGCAACCCCCACTGCGTCGTCTTCTGCGACGCCATCGACAGTCTCGACCTCGAGCGCATCGGCCCGGCGTTCGAATATGCGGAGATGTTCCCGGAGCGCGTCAACGCGGAGTTCGTACGCGTCGTCAACCGCAACAACCTGCGCATGCGCGTCTGGGAGCGCGGCAGCGGCGAGACGCTGGCCTGCGGCACAGGCGCCTGCGCCGCGGTGATCGCCGCGGTGGAGAACGGCTGCTGCGACAAGGGCAGCGATGTCAAGGTGACGCTGCTCGGCGGCGAGCTGACCGTGAACTATACATACGAGCGCGTGCTGCTCACCGGCGGCGCGACCATGGTATACGAGGGGAGCTTCGAATACTGAAAAAGCGTCCAAAAAGCCCTGACGGGGCATCCCGTCAGGGCTTTTTGACGTTTATGATCCGGTGCGTTCAGCCCGCGGCCGCGAGGCGCAGCATGCGCAGGGTCTCCGGCGCTTTTTCCGGCTCGTAGGCGTTGGGCTCGACGCTCAGCGTCCCGTCGTATCCGGCTTCGCGCAGCGCGGTGAGGATCGCCCGGTATTTTTCCAGCTCGTCCATCAGCGGGAAGCTGCGCTCCAGCGCGGGGCCGCAGGTGCTGATATGCGTGTGCAGCAGCCGCGGCGCGGCAAGCGCGATCCGGTCGAGGCCCTCGCCCATGACCTCCATGTGATAGAAATCCAGCACGAGGCCCACGTCGTCCAGCCGGGCGGCCTTGAGGTAGATGAGCGCCTCCTCCACGGTGTTGAGGTAGTTGCAGGAGCGGTCGTGCAGGGCCTCGAGCACGAGGCGGATGCCCTGATGCTCCGCGATCAGCGAGGCGAGGACCAGAAACTCCCGCATCTGGGTGTTGGCCACGGCGCGCGGATAGTCCTCCGGCAGGATCCGTGCCTTGGGGGCGCCGATGCCGAGCGTCTTCACGCCGAGCCGGCCGGCGCGCCTGCAGAGCGCCAGCAGATAATCGCCCAGTTCCTCGAGAGAGAAGGCGTGGCCGATGAGCGCGGGCGTGCCGGAGCTGAAGCTGTTGAGCCCCAGACAGGGCAGCCGCGCCGCCTCAGAGGCCTGCACGAGCGCCTCGAATTCCGCCGCACTCATGGCCGCGAGCGCCGCGGCGGAGAACTCGAAATAATCGTAACCAGCGTCGCGTACGCGCGCGACGTCTTCCACGTTCTTGATGCAGCATCCGAAAAGCATAGCCGCCCTCCCGTCGTTTCATGTGCCTTTAGAGTAAAGCCGCAGCGGAGAAATGTCAACGAAAAAAACGGCCCGCCCCCTTGGAAGACGGCGGCGGAGATGCTATACTGGGAAAAAACGGAGCGCCCCGTGGGGCAAGGAGGACGTATGATCCATATCGGTTGTATCGCGGACGATTTCACCGGCGCGGGAGACGCGGCGTCTTTTATCCGCAAGGGCGGTCTGAAGACCGTGTATATCAACGGCGACAGGCTTGCCGGCTACGTGCCCGCCGCGGACGTGGAGGCGATCGTCATCGCGCTCAAGTGCCGCTCCATCCCGCCGGAGGAGGCGGTCGCCCAGACGGGCGCGGCCTGCCGCTGGCTGCTGGAGCGCGGAGCGCGGCATATCTATTACAAATACTGCTCCACCTTCGACTCGACCGCGCGCGGCAACATCGGCCCCGTGACGGACGCGCTGATGGAGCAGTGCGGCACGGACCGCACGCTGCTCTGCCCGGCGCTGCCGGTCAACGGACGGACGGTGTGCGGCGGGGTGCTGTTCGTAAACGGCGTGCGCCTTGCCGACAGCCCCATGCGCCTGCACCCGCTCAATCCCATGACCGAGTCGGAGATCCCGAAGCTCATGGCGATGCAGAGACGTTATCCATGCTTTGCCGTGACGCTGGCGGAGCTGCGCGGCGACGAGACCGCGCTGCGGGCGCGGATCGACGCGCAGATCGCCGCTTCGGGCCGCTGCACCTTTTCGGTGGATTACTGCGAGGATGCCGACGGCGAGCAGATCGCCGCGCGCTTCGGCGCGCTGCCGCTGCTCACGGGGGGCTCCGGCCTGCTGGAGCATCTGGCGCGGCGCTATAAGGGGGCGGCCGC
>JAFUUR010000072.1 GCA_017477695.1 Oscillospiraceae bacterium
CCAGCAGGGCGACGGCCTCCTCCGCCGTGGCCGCCGCCGCGGCGCCCGCGAAGTCGATCCCGTCCGCGAGGCGCTCGGCATAGGCCCGGTCGCCGCCGTCGCCCTCGTCGGCGGGCCGACCCCACCAGGCCTTGACGGTCAGCGTGGCCCCGTCGCCGTTATAAAAGATCAGATAGTTCAAATCGACCCAGCTCTCGTTCTGCCGGATCTCCCGCATCGCGATGCTGACGGTCTGTCCGCTTGCGCTGCGGTATTCCCACTCCTCGTAGGCGTCCGCGCAGCTCGCGGTCATATCGTCGCAGGGCAGGGAGCCGGCGCGCTCGAGATAGAGCTCGTAGCGCAGGAAGCTGCCCTCCACCACTGCGCCCACGGTAACGAGGCAGGAGCCGTCCTCATACTGCCCGTGCGAGCGCGTCTGGCTCTCGTCGCCCGGCACCGGGCTGCGGCTCTCGTGCAGGCGCAGCCCGTAGCGCTGCGCGACGTGCTGCAGCTCGTCCCACATGGCGGCGTCCCAGACCTGATAGAGGCGGCAGATCTCCCGCGTCCGCCCGTCCGGGGCGAAGCTGCGCGCGAGGTCCCGCCAGCCGGGGTCCGTCTGCCGCTGCGCGTAGCTGCCCCGGAAGGCCAGCCATTCCGCCGCGGCCCGGTACTCCGGCGAGCCGGTCACGCCGCTCAGCGAGATGTAGTCCCGGCGATAGACGCGCCGCATGCCGTCCTCCGTCTGCGCGTCCGGCGCGCCGTCGCGGATCAGCCGCGCCTGCAGGCCGAAGAGCCCGGCCGCGTAGGCCGTCACCGTCAACAGCGCCGCGATCGCCGCGGCGATCAGCAGCGTGCGCAGCACGCGCCGCCGGGGGCGCACCGTCCGCTGTTCGGCGCGCGCGAGGATCTCGTCCACGGCGAGCAGATACGAGGGGTCGATCCCGCCGAAGGCGTCAAAAAACCGTTCCCCTGTCACAGGTACTCCCCCTTTTCCAGATAGTCCAGCAGCCGCAGGCGGCAGCGCCGCAGCTTCGTCGCGGCGGTGCTGCGCTTCAGACCGAACTTCGCCGCGAGCTCCGCCATGGGCAGACCGTACCAGTACCGGGCGACGAAAAGGTCGCGCTCGAGCTTCGGCTGCCGTGCGAGAAAGGCGTTGAACGCCGCGACGAGCTCCCGCTCCTCAAGCGCGCCCTCCGTCGACCAGGCGGCGGGGATGCAGGCCGACAGCTCCTCTATCGCGAGCAGCGCCTCGCCGCCGCCGCGCTTGTCCGCGAGGCGGGCGCGCAGGCGGCTGACGGAGATGCGGCGGCAGAGCGCGCCGAAAAAGGAGTGCAGGCTCTGCGGCCGCGTCGGCGGGATCGCGTTCCACGAGGCCAGCCACGTGTCGTTTACGCTCTCCTCCGCGTCCCCGGAGTCGCGGAGGATGCCGTTTGCCACGCGGTAGCAGAAGCGGCCGTACGCGTTCTCGCTCTCCGCGATGGCCTGCTCGCTCCGCGCCCAATATAGTTCGATGATCGCTGTGTCCGTCATATCTTGACCTCCCTCGACTATTCTGTCGCATTCGAGGGGAAGAATGCTTCACTCCGGTGAAAAGTTTATGCCCGGCGGGCGGCCCTGTCAACTCAGGTGAGTAGCGCGCCGAGCGTCAGGATGCCGCGCGTCCGCTCGTAGAGCGCGGGGAAGTCCGCGATCGGCAGCGGGTTTTGCCCGCGGCCCGCCTCGATCGTGAAGCCCGGGCGGTCGAAGGCGAGGATGAACCAGTCCTTGTACCCCGCGAAGCCCGAGGCGTACGGCGCGTCCTCCACAGCGTAGCCGGAGGCGCGGGAGAAGGCCTCGGCGATCTGGGCCGCGCCCTCCGGCTCCCGGTCGAGATAGCGCCAGTAGATCACCTCGCCCTGCGTGTGCCAGGAGAGCGTCAGCGCCGGGTCGAAGGCGAAGGTGTAGGCGTACAGCGCGCGGGACTCCGCCGCCGCCAGCGGCGCTTCGCCGACGAAATCCGCCGGCGCCGGGGAGGAGATCCCCTGCGCGTATTTGTTCTCCCGCGCCTGCTCCCAGCCCGCGGGGTACTGCAGGTTCAGATCCACGCCGCGCAGGTTCGCCTTCCACTCGCCGGGGAACGGGAAGCGGGGATAGTCCGCCGCGATGCGCAGCGCCGCACGGTAGGCGTCGCCGCTCTGCAGCTCCCCGGTGACGAGATCCGTCCCGTCCGGATTGACGGACGGGATCAGCGCGATGGCGGCGTAATCGAGGATCTCCGCCGCGCTGACCTCGAACAGCGACCCGCCCCCGGCGAAGGCCGCGGCCAGCTCCTCGGCGAAGTGCAGCAGGAGGGGCGTGGTGATCCACTCGTTCGCGTGGTGCGCGGCGTTGTAGAGCACGCGATTCTCGCCCCGGCCGAGCTGCAGCCGCCAGAGCGGCCGGCCGAGCTCGCTGCTGCCGATCTGCCCCGTCTCGATGAAGGGATAGTGCGCGGCCAGGCCCTGCACGCAGCAGGCGGTCAGCGCCGCGCACCAGTCGATATCCGTCGGCACCACCGGAAAGCCCAGCGGCACCACGAGCCGCGCGCCCACCGGCAGAGCCTCCG
>JAFUUR010000073.1 GCA_017477695.1 Oscillospiraceae bacterium
AGAACCTCATGAACGAGCTGAGCAAGATCCGCCGGATCATCGACAGGGAGCTGCCGGAGGCGGACGTGGAGACGCTTATGGTGCTCGACGCGACCACGGGGCAGAACGGGCTGATCCAAGCAAAGCAGTTCCTGGAGACGGCCGGCCTCACCGGGATCGTGCTCACGAAGCTCGACGGTACCGCCAAGGGCGGGATCGTGTTCGCCATCGCAAACGAGCTGAAGCTGCCTGTGAAGCTCGTGGGCGTGGGCGAGGGGATCGACGATCTGATCCCGTTTTCGGCGGAGGACTTCGTCACCGCCCTGTTCAAATAAAGGAGAACGATCATGGCATTGACGAGCAAACAGCGTTCCCAACTGCGGGGCCTGGCCGCGGCGGAGGATACGATCATCCAGGTGGGAAAAAGCGGCATCACCGACAATCTCGTGGAGTCTGTCCTGGCCGCGCTCAAGGCCAGGGAGCTGGTCAAGGGCAAGGTGCTGGAGAGCTGCGAGCTCACACCCCGCGAGGTGTGCGACGAGCTGTCCGAGCGGTGCCGCGCCGAGCAGGTACAGGTGATCGGCACCAAATTCGTGCTCTACAAGCGCAATGAAAAGGAGCCGAAGATCGTACTGGTAAAGGATAAAAAGAAGGCATGAGGATCGCAGTTTACGGCGGGAGCTTCAACCCGCCGCACCTTGGACACGCGGAAGCCGCCAAGACGGTATACAATGAACTCAGGCCCGATCTGTTTCTGATCATACCGGACAATATCCCGCCGCACAAGGACATGGCGGAGGGGAGCCCCACGGCCGAGCAGCGCATGGAGCTATGCTCGCTCGCGTTCCGGGACGTACCGGGCGCGCAGATCTCGGATATCGAGCTGCACCGCGAGGGCAAGAGCTATACGGCGGACACCGTGCAGCTGCTGCGGGAGCGGTACCCGGACGACGAGCTGCTGCTCGTCATGGGCACGGACATGCTGCTGAGCTTCGAGGAGTGGTACCGCTTCGAGTATCTGCTGCACAGCTGCACGCTCGCGGTGCTCGCGCGCGGCGAGCTGGAGGGAGACGTGCTGCGGGAGCACGCAGCGTATCTCACGCAGCGCTACGGCGCGCGCATCCGCATCCTGCCGCACGAGCCGCTGCCCATGCAGTCGCGCGACATCCGCGAGCGGCTGAAGCTGCGCCTGTGCGCGGATCTGCTGGACGACCGGGTATACGGCTGCATCATCCGCAACGGCTACTACGACGCGCAGCCGGAGCTGAGCTGGCTGCGGGAGAAGGCCTACGCCTATCTCAGCCCGAAGCGCATCGCCCACGTGGCCGGCTGCGAGAGCGAGGCGGTCCTGTTGGCGAAGCACTGGGGCGAGGATCCGGAGATTGCGGCCACAGCGGGCATCCTGCACGACATCACGAAAAAACTTGATTTTCAAGAACAGTTGAACTTGTGCGAAAAGTATGGTATCATATGCGATAATGCCGAGTTGAGCAACCCCAAGCTGCTGCACGCCAGGACGGGGGCCGCCCTCGCGCGGGAGCTCTTCGGCATCTCGGACGCCGTTTACGAGGCGATCCGCTGGCATACCACCGGCAAGCCCGATATGACGATGCTGGAGAAGATCATTTACCTCGCGGACTATATCGAGCCGACGAGGGACTTCCCGGGCGTGGACGCGCTGCGGGAGAAGGCCTATGAGGATCTGAACGCGGCCATGGCCCTCGGACTCGGGATGAGTCTGGAGGAGATCCGCAGCCACGGGACGGAGCCATATAAGGACACGGTCGAGGCGTACCAGTGGTACTGCCGGGATCAATAAAGGAGGAAAAACGATGCTTACACCCGAAGAGATCGCTGCCATCGCCGCCAGGGCGCTGGAAGAGAAGAAGGCCCGGGACGTGACGATCCTGAAAACGGCGGAGCAGACCGTGCTGGCTGACTATTTCGTCATCTGCAACGGTACCTCCTCCACGCATATCAAGGCGCTCGTGGACGAGGTGGACAAGCAGCTTTCTGAAGCAGGGGAGCCGCCGATCCGCCGCGAAGGCCTGCGCTCGGATATCTGGGTGCTGATGGACTTCGGCTGCGTCATCGTGCACGTGTTCACGGACGAGGCGCGGAAGTTCTACAATCTGGAGCGTCTGTGGAGCGACGCAGAGGTGGTGTCCCTCTCATCCCTTCCGAGCCCCTGATTACAGGGGCAGACGGACGACAAACTATGATGAAAGGGATCGATACACATGAAATACGATTTTGCTGCCATTGAGAAGAAATGGCAGGACAAATGGGAAGAAGTCAAACCCTACGCCGCCGTTACCGGCGACCCGCGGCCCAAGTTCTACGGGCTGATCGAATTCCCGTATCCCAGCGCCGCCGGTCTGCACGTGGGCCATCCGCGCCCCTTCACGGCGATCGACATCGTGACGCGCAAAAAGCGCATGGACGGCTACAACGTCATTTTCCCCATCGGCTACGACGCTTTCGGCCTGCCGACGGAAAACTACGCCATCAAGAATCATATCCACCCGTCCATCGTGACCAAGGAGAACATCGCCAACTTCACCCGCCAGCTCAAGATGCTCGGCTACGGCTTTGACTGGGATCGATGCGTGGACACCACCGACCCCAACTACTACAAGTGGACGCAGTGGATCTTCCTGCAGATGTTCAAGAAGGGCCTCGCGTACAAGACGACCATGCCCATCAACTGGTGCACCAGCTGCAAATGCGGCCTTGCCAATGAAGAGGTCGTCGAGGGCGTTTGCGAGCGCTGCGGCAGCGAGGTCGTGCGCAAGGAGAAAAGCCAGTGGATGCTGGCCATCACCAAGTACGCCGACCGCCTGATCGACGATCTGGACGATCTGGATTATATCGAGCGCGTGAAGATCCAGCAGAAGAACTGGATCGGCCGCTCCACCGGCTGCGAGGTCACCTTCAAGACCAATACGCCCGACGAGGTCACCGTCTACACCACACGTGCCGATACGCTGTTCGGCGTCACCTATATGGTCATTTCTCCGGAGCATCCGCTGCTCGAGAAGTGGAAGGATCAGATCGAAAACTGGGATGAGATCGTGGCCTATAAGGAAGCCGCCTCTCGCAAGTCTGATTTTGAACGCGGCGAGCTGAACAAGGAAAAGACCGGCGTACAGCTCAAGGGGATCGAAGTGGTCAATCCCGCCACCGGCAAGGCCGTGCCGATGTTCGTCTCGGACTACGTCCTCATGGGCTACGGGACCGGCATCGTCATGGGCGTGCCCGGCCACGACCAGCGCGACTGGGAGTTCGCTACGAAGTTCGGCCTGCCCATCGTCGAGGTGGTCAGCGGCGGCGACATCACCAAGGAGGCCTTTGTCTCCAAGGACGAGAACGCCATTATGGTCAATTCCGATTTCCTCAACGGCATGACCGTCAAGGAAGCCATCCCCGCCATGAAGGACTACGTGGTCAAGCAGGGCTGGGGCAAGGAGAAGACCAATTACAAGCTGCGCGACTGGGTCTTTACCCGTCAGCGCTATTGGGGCGAACCCATCCCCTGGTGGACTGCCCCAAGTGCGGCTGGGTGCCGATCCCCGAGAGCGAGCTGCCCCTGGAGCTCCCGATGGTGGAGAGCTATGAGCTCACCGACGACGGCGAGAGCCCGCTCAGCAAGATGACCGACTGGGTCAACACCACCTGCCCGAAGTGCGGCGGCCCCGCCAAGCGCGAGACCGACACCATGCCCAACTGGGCCGGCTCCTGCGTCTATTACGTCCGCTATCTGGACCCCCACAACGACAAGGAATTCGCCAGCAAAGAGGCCATGGAGTACTGGATGCCCGTCGACTGGTACAACGGCGGCATGGAGCACACCACGCTCCAC